>JAGIAU010000021.1:9864-16519 GCA_017744755.1 Microbacteriaceae bacterium | reverse complement strand
TGATGGGCTGAGCCGACCCGGGACCGCCGCGAGCGATACTGGAGGGTGCCCTCCACCCTCCCCGACGGCGACGCCGCGCCCGCCGACGGCGCGCTTCCCGGAAGCGTGCGGGAGGGCGCGGCGGACCGTGCCTTCGGCGTGTACCTGCACGTCCCGTTCTGCCGGGTCCGCTGCGGCTACTGCGACTTCAACACCTACACGTCGACCGAGCTGCGCGGCGCCCGCCAGGAGGACTTCGCGGGCCAGGCGGTCGCGGAGGTCGGGTTCGCGAAGGACGTGCTGGAACGCGCCGGACTGCCCGCCCGCCCTGCGAGCACGGTCTTCTTCGGCGGCGGCACGCCGACGCTGCTGCCGGTCGCGGACCTGGCGCGGATGCTGCACGCCGTCGACGGCGCGTTCTCCCTCGCCGCCGGCGCGGAGGTGACGACTGAGGCGAACCCCGACTCGATCGACCGGGACGGCCTGCTGCGGCTCGCCGACGCGGGCTTCACGCGGGTGAGCTTCGGCATGCAGTCCGCCGTCCCGCATGTGCTCGCGGTCCTCGACCGCACGCACGACCCCGACCGCGTGCCGCAGGTCGTCGGCTGGGCGCGCGAGGCAGGCCTCGGGGTCAGCCTCGACCTCATCTACGGCACGCCGGGGGAGACGATCGAGGACTGGGTCTCGAGCCTGACGGCGGCGATCTCGCTCGCGCCCGACCATGTGAGCGCGTACGCCCTCATCGTCGAGGAGGGCACGAAGCTCGCCGCCCGCATCCGCCGCGGCGATGTCGAGGCGCCCGACGACGATCTGCAGGCGGAGATGTACGAGGCCGCGGACGCGCTGCTCGGACGCGCGGGCTACGCCTGGTACGAGGTCTCCAACTGGGCGCGGACGCCCGCGGACCGCTCGCGGCACAACCGGTCGTACTGGACCGGGGAGGACTGGTGGGGGATCGGTCCCGGCGCGCACAGCCACGTCGGCGGCGTGCGCTGGTGGAACGTGAAGCATCCGACGGCCTACGCCCGGCGCCTGGCCGACGGGGTCTCGCCCGCGCATGCGCGCGAGACGCTCGACGCGGCGACGCGGGCGGAGGAGGCGCTGCTGCTGCAGAGCCGGATCGCAGAGGGCTATCCGATCGAGCGGCTCGGGCCCGCAGGCCGCGGTGCGGTCGCCGGCCTCATCGCGGAGGGACTCGTCGAGGGCGGCGCCGCCGTCCGCGGCCGGCTCGTGCTGACGCTCCGCGGCCGGCTGCTCGCGGACCTCGTCGTCCGTGCTCTCCTGTCCTGAGTCCTCATTCAGGGACAGCAGGGCGACACGCCGACGATTCGCGCTCGACACGCCGTGTGTCCCTGAGAACGGATCGAACGAGAGCGGGGCCGGACATGCGAACGGGGCGGAGGCCCGCCACCCCCGCCCCGATCGACTTGCTGACGATTACTTGATGAGGCGGATCGCGAACGGGTAGCGGTACGCGCCGCCCGCCTTGACCACGCCGGCGCCCTTGAAGCTCCAGATGGCGGCGACGACGACGACGCCGATGATGACGATCCAGTTGAGCAGGCCGAAGATCCAGAACAGCGCCGCGTTGCCGGTGCTGTAGCCGAACATGCTGAACGGCGTGTTCGCCGCGGCGATCGAGCCGAAGACGATGTTCCAGACGACGACGATCGCGGACACGGTGATGCCGAAGTTCAGCGCCTCCTTGCCCTCGTTCGCGACGCGCGGACCGCGGTCCTTGCCTGTGAGCCAGATGATGAGCGGACCGATGAAGGCCGCCCAGCCGAGCCATGCGAGCTGGTAGGCGAGCGCCGCGCGCGAGATGTCCTCGGCCGGCGTGAAAGGCGGAGCAGGCTGGACCGGCGCGGCCTGGTACTGCGGCTGCTGGTACTGGGGCTGCTGCGGGGGGACGTTCGGGTCGCCCGGGGGCGGGGTAGCTGTCATGCGGAACAACCTAGCGATGCCCATATCGGCGCGCAACGACACGGTAACGGCGCGTCGTGGCGGGCTCCGAACGGTAGACTGGCACTCTCCGGGGTCGGGTGCCAACTCCGTGATGACGAAGGGCGGTGCGATGGTCTCGGAACGCGGTCTCGAGGTGCTCCGCGTCATCGTCGAGGACTACGTCGCGACCCGCGAGCCCGTCGGCTCGAAGTCGATCGTGGAGCGCCACGGATTCGGCGTCTCTGCCGCCACGATCCGCAACGACATGGCGATCCTCGAGGACGAGGGTCTCATCGCCGCGCCGCACACGTCCTCCGGCCGCATCCCGACCGACAAGGGCTACCGCGCCTTCGTCGACCAGCTCGCCGCCCTGCGTCCGCTCAGCTCCGCGCAGCGCCAGGCCATCGAGTCGTTCATGGGCCAGGCCCTCGACCTCGACGACGTGCTCAGCCGCACCGTCCGCCTGCTCTCGCAGCTCACGAACCAGGTCGCCGTCATCCAGGTGCCCGTCATGTCGCCGACGCGCGTGCGCCACGTCGAGGTGCTCGCGCTCGGCCCGGCGCGCGCCATGACCGTGCTCATCGCCGACGGCGGCCGCGTCGACCAGCGGCTCATCGACCTCGGCGCGCCCGTCGACGAGCAGCTGCTCGCCGGACTCGGCGCCCGGCTCAACGCGACCGTGCAGGGGCGGACGCTCGACGAGGCGGCGAACGCGCTCGGCGCGTTCTGCTCCGCCATCGCCCCGAGCTCCGCGGAGCGCGCCCTCGCCGAGCAGCTCGCCGCCGCGCTGACGGACCAGATCCGCGGCGAGCGGCAGGACCGCCTCGTCCTCGCCGGCACCGCGAACCTCGCGCGGACCGAGCCCGACTTCCCCGGGAGCATCACGCCCGTGCTGGAGGCGATCGAGGAGCAGGTCGTGCTGCTGCGCCTGTTCCGCGAGATGGAGCTCGACGCGCACGGCGTCGCCGTGCGGATCGGGCGGGAGAACGCGTCCGCCGGGCTCGCCGAGACGAGCGTCCTCGCCGGCGAGTACACGACCTCGGGCGGCGCCTCGCGCGTCGGCGTCCTCGGGCCGACCCGGATGGACTACTCGACGAACATCGCCGCGGTCCGCGCCGTGGCACGCTATCTTTCCAAGCTATTGGGGGAACGGGCATAGTGGCTGACCACTACGAGACCCTCGGCGTCGAGCGGGATGCGACGCAGGAGGACATCAAGAAGGCGTACCGCCGCCTCGCGCGGCAGCTGCACCCGGACGTGAACCCGAGCGAGGACGCCTCCGAGCAGTTCAAGTCGGTGACGCACGCCTACGAGGTCCTGAGCGACCCCGAAGCGCGGGAGAAGTACGACCTCGGCGGCTCCGGCGCGGACTTCGGCTTCAGCGGCTTCGGCGGCTTCGGCGACGTCTTCGAGCAGTTCTTCAACGCGGCGGCCGGCGCCGCGGGCGGCGGCGGGGGCGGGCGTCCCCGATCGCGCACCGAGCGCGGCCAGGACGCCCTGCTGCGCGTCGAGGTCGGCCTCGACGAGGTGCTCGTCGGCACGCGCCGCGACCTCGACGTCGCCACCGCCGTGCTCTGCGAGACCTGCAACGGCTCCTGCTGCGCGCCCGACACGAAGCCCGTCACCTGCGACATCTGCGGCGGCACGGGGCATGTGCAGCGTCAGATGCGCTCGCTGCTCGGCACCGTCATGACCTCGATGCCCTGCGGCACCTGCCGCGGCTACGGCACCGTCATCCCGTACCCGTGCGCGACCTGCGGCGGCGAGGGCCGCGTCCGTGCGACGCGCACGATCCCCGTCGACATCCCGGCCGGCGTCGACACGGGCGTGCGCGTGCAGCTCCCGGGCCTCGGCGAGGTCGGACCGGCCGGCGGCCCGAACGGCGACCTCTTCGTGGAGATCACCGTCGCGCACCACGACGTGTTCAGCCGCACCGGCGACGACCTGCTCGCGACGCTCGAGGTGTCGATGACCGATGCGGTGCTCGGCACCCAGGCGACGCTGCAGGGCCTCGACGGCGAGATCCCCGTCGAGATCCCGGCCGGCATCCAGTCCGGCGCCGCGCTCACGATCAAGGGCCGCGGCGTCGCGCATCTCCGCGGCGCGGGCCGCGGCGACCTCCGGATCGCCGTCCAGGTCATCACGCCGCAGGGCCTCTCCTCCAAGGAGACGGAGTTCATCCAGCAGTTCAAGTCGTCCCGGCACGACGCGGCGCCGCGCTTCATGAAGTTCAAGCAGGGGCTCTTCGCCCGCCTCCGCGAGCGGTTCCACGGGTTCTTCTAGGCCATGGCGTCGCTGTACCTGAACGAGTCGCTCCATCCCGACGCGTTCGAGGCCGGACGGCGGCTGCCGGTCGGCGGCGCCGATGCGCGGCACGCGACCCAGGTCGCGCGCATCCGCACGGGGGAGCGCGTCGCGGTCGGCGACGGCCGCGGCCGGCTCGCCTGGGGGCGGGTCGTGCACATCGGGCAGGGCGAGTTCGCGATCGAGGCGGACGAGATCGTGCTCGCGGAACGCCCCTCACCGCGGCTGATCCTCGTGCAGGCGCTCGCCAAGGGCGACCGCGACGAGCTCGCGATCCAGGCGGCGACGGAGCTCGGCGTCGATGAGGTCGTGCCGTGGCAGGCATCCCGCTCCGTCTCCGTCTGGAAGGGCGACAAGGTCGCGAAAGGCCTCGAGCGCTGGCGCGCCGTCGTCCGGGAGGCCGCGAAGCAGGCGATCCGGCCGGTCGTGCCCGAGGTCGGCGGGCTCGTCACGACCAAGGAGCTCGTCGCCTCCGTGTCCGCCCCTGGCCTCCTGAGCGAGCCGGAGGCGAGTCGAAGGGACCTCGTCCTGGTGCTGGAGCCCTCGGCGCTCGAGTCGTTCGCGGAGGCCCTTCGACTCGGCCCGGCGAGCCTCGCTCCGGAGGCCGGCAGGATCACCCTCATCGTCGGCCCCGAGGGCGGCATCGACGGCTGGGAGCTCCGCGAGCTCGAGCTCGCCGGCGCGCGCCTCGTCCGGCTCGGCCCCGAGGTGCTCCGCACCTCCACCGCGGGCCCCGCCGCGCTCGCCGCGCTGCAGGTGCTCCTCGGCCGTTGGTGAGCCCGAGCGCGCCTACCCTGGAACCGTGCCCGAGGTCGTCCGCGTCATCGCCCTGAGCGACGATCCGCGGCTCGCCGACTACGCGAACCTCACCGACGTCGCCCTGCGCCGCCGCCTCGAGCCCGCGGGCGGGCTCTACATCGCCGAGGGGCTCAAGGTGCTCCGCCGCGCGCTCGCCGCCGGCCACGCGCCGCGTTCGGTCCTGACGCTCGAGCGGGACCTGCCGGAGGTCCTCGACGCGGTCGCCGGGGTCGCCGTCAGCGTGTTCTGCGGGGACGCGGCCGTCCTCGAGGCGATCACCGGCTTCGACGTCCACCGCGGCGTCCTCGCCGCCATGCACCGGCCCGTCCTGCCCGACCCCCGCGAGCTGCTCGCCGGCGCGCGGACCGTCGTCGTGCTCGAGGACGTCGTCGAGCATGCGAACGTCGGCGCCATGTTCCGCTCGGCCGCCGCGCTCGGCGCCGATGCGGTGCTCGTCACGCCGCGCTGCGCGGACCCGCTCTACCGGCGCAGCATCAAGGTGAGCATGGGCACCGTGTTCCAGGTGCCGTGGACGCGCATCGACTGGCCGGACGGCTACGAGCTCGTCCGGGAGGCGGGCCTCCACCTCGCGGCGCTCGCCCTCGCGGACGAGGCGGTGGAGCTCGACGAGTTCGCGGCGAACGCGCCCGAGCGCGTCGCGCTCCTCATGGGCACCGAGGGTGACGGGCTGAGCCGCCGGGCGATCGCCGAAGCCGACACGGTCGTCCGCATCGACATGGCCGGTGGCGTCGACTCGCTCAACGTCGCGGCCGCCTCCGCGGTCGCCCTGCACGCCATCCGGCGGCGGGGGCGGCGCTGATGGCGAGGCACGCACGGGAGGTCTACGTGCGCCGCCGGATCGCCGTGGCGGTCGTCGGACTGCTCGGCATGGGCGCGATCGGCCTCGGCGGCTACAGCGCCGTCGCGCTCGGCCTGCCGCTCCCCGAGACCGAGCCGGTTGTGGTCGCCGCCGCGCTGCCGGCCGGTCCCGAGGTCGCGCCGGCGCCGGCGCCGTACGGCGCCTCCGGCATCGGGGCCGTCGGCTGGGATGCGCCGCTCGTCGCGGCCGGCGATGCGGCGCCCCGGCCGATCGCCTCGATCACCAAGGTGGCGACCGCCCTGATCGTGCTGGAGGCCATGCCGTTCACCGAGGGGGACGGGGCGACGCGCGAGCTCACCGAGCAGGATGCCGCCTACTACGACGAGGCCGTGGCGAACGCGGAGAGCCGCGTCGACGCCGCAGCGGGCATGGTCATCACGGAGCGGGACGCGCTCGAGGCGATGCTGGTGTCCTCCGGCGGGAACTACGCGCGGCTGCTCGTCGACTGGGCCTTCGGCTCGCAGGAGGCGTTCCACGCCGCCGCGGCGGCGTGGATCGCCGCGAACGGCCTCGCCGGCACGACGATCGTCGAGCCGACGGGCTCCGACCCGGCGAACACGAGCACGATCCCCGATCTCATCCGCATCGGCGAGCTCGCGCTCGCCCAGCCCGTGCTCGCCGGCATCGTCGCCCAGCAGACGGCGGAGATCCCGGACGTCGGGACGATCTGGTCGACGAACGCGCGCTGGTCTTCGCCACGCTGGGTGACGTCGGCCGAGTTGTCCGAGCCCGTCGCGATCGGGCAGGCCC
>JAGIAU010000021.1:0-9854 GCA_017744755.1 Microbacteriaceae bacterium | reverse complement strand
TCCGCGGATACTGGCGCATCGGCGCGGATCGCACGTTCGGCAACACCCAGAGCAACTACATCTCCGGGACGCTCGACGAGGCGGGCGCATGCCTGCTCTTCTCGGCGGACGTCGTGATCGGCTCGCGCAGCGTGACGCTCGTCGGCGCCGTGCTCGGCGGGCCGGACCATGACACGGTCGATTCGAGCGTGCGCACGCTGCTCGCGAGCGCCGTGGCGGGGTTCTCCGAGCTGACGGTGCCGGCGGGGACGGTGTTCGGCGGCTACGCGACGCGGTGGGATGCGACGGCGCAGGCCGTCACGGCGGAGGCGGCGACGTTCCTCGTGTGGGGGCCGGAGGCGGTCGGCGCGGCGCCGGCGCTCGATGCCGTCGTCACCGCGGCGGCGGGGGATGCCGTGGGGTCCGTCACGCTGTCGACGCCGCGCGAGACCGCGGAGGTGCCGCTCGTGCTCGACGCCGCGCTGCCGGATCCGGGCGCCGAGTGGCGGTGGACGCATCCCGGGCGGTAGCCGGCCGGATGGAGATCTCGATACGCCGCCTCCGGCGGCTGCACGACCGCGCAGGCCGCGGGTCAGGGAGCGCGCAGCTCCGGGCGCTTCGGCTGGACGCCGTCGCCGGAGGAGCGGCCCGTCAGCCGGCGGCCGATCCACGGCATGAGATAGTCCTTCGCCCAGTGCAGGTCCTCGGCGCGGGCCTCGCGCCACGACTTCGCCGGCAGCGCGGGCGGCTCGAGCTGCTCGAGCCCGTGCTCGACGCCGAGCGAGCGCAGCACCTCGCGGGCGATCGTGTGGTGGCCGAGCGGGGAGAAGTGCAGCCGGTCCTCGGCCCACATCGGCGCCGCCTCGAGCTCGCGCATCGCCCACAGGTCGACGACGACCGCGCCGCGGCGGCGCGCGACGGTGTGCGTGTTCTCGTTGAAGATCGCGACCTTGCCGCGCACGCGCCGCATGACGGGGGTCATGCCGATGTCCGGCCCCGTGAACACCACGACCGTCGCCCCGTCCGAGCGCAGCAGCGCCACGAGCTCGTCGAGCCGGCCGGCGACCTCGTCGGGATCGGAGCCGGGGCGGAGGATGTCGTTGCCGCCCGCGGAGACCGAGATGAGGTCGGGCCGGAGCTCGAGCGCGCGACCCGCCTGCTCGTCCCGGATGCCCTGGAGCAGCCGGCCGCGAACCGCGAGGTTCGCGTAGGCGAACGCGTCGGTCTGCGCCGCGAGCTCCTCCGCCACGCGATCCGCCCAGCCGCGATGGCCGCCGGGGGCGTTCGCCTCGGGATCCCCGATCCCCTCCGTGAACGAGTCCCCGATCGCGACGTACCGCGTCCACGCGTGCATGTCACCAGTATCGGAGACAATGCCTGCATGAGCCGACAGGACGGACGCGACCGGCTCGTGAGCGCGGACGACGCCGACGACACGGGGGCGACGGTCCTGCACGCCGACCTGGACGCGTTCTTCGCCTCGGTGGAGCTGCTCGACCGGCCGGAGCTGCGGGGCAGGCCCGTCATCGTGGGCTTCGACTCGCCGCGCTCGGTCGTGACGGCCGCGACCTATGAGGCGCGCCGATACGGCGTGAACTCCGCGATGCCGATGGCGGTCGCACGCCGCCGCTGCCCGCAGGCGATCGTCGTGGAGCCGCACCGGGACCGCTACGAGCACTGGTCGAGGCGATTCTTCGAGATCTGCCGGACGATCACCCCGCTCGTCGAGCCGGTCGGCATCGACGAGGGCTTCCTCGACGTGTCCGGGGCGGGGAAGGCGATCGGGACGCCCCGCGAGGCGGCGGCCCTGCTGCGCGAACGCGTGCGGGCGGAGACCGGCCTCGTCGTCTCCGTCGGCGTCGCCGGGACGAAGTTCGTCGCGAAGCTCGCCTCCGGCCGCGCGAAGCCCGACGGGCTGCTCGTGGTCCCGGTCGCCTCGACCGTCGGCTTCCTGCGACCGCTGCCCGTCGACGCGCTATGGGGCGTCGGGGCGAAGACGCGCGAGCAGCTCACCGCCCGCGGCATCGCGACGATCGGCGACCTGGCCGGCACCCCGATGCCCGTGCTGCGCCGCGTGCTCGGCGAGGCCGGCGCGGAGAAGCTGCACCGCCTCGCCAACGGCGTCGACCCCCGCCCGGTGACCGACGGACGGCAGGAGGTGTCGATCGGGCGCGAGACGACGTTCGAGACGGACGTCGCCGACCGCGAGGAGCTGCGGCGCGTCCTGCTGCGGCTGTCCGACGACGTCGGCGCGCGGCTGCGGCGCGGCGGCGTGAGCGCACGGACGATCGCGATCAAGGTGCGGTTCGGCGACTTCCGCACGATCACGCGATCCAGAACGCTCCCCGAGCCGACCGACACCGCGCGCGCGATCCACGAGACCGCGATGGCGCTGCTCGACGCCGAGCGGGACCTCCCGCCCGTGCGGCTCATCGGCGTGCGCGCCGAGCAGCTCGGCGGTCGCGCCGCGGCGCTCTGGGAGGACGACGCCTGGCGCGAGGCGGAGCAGGCCGTCGACCAGGCCCGCGAGCGCTTCGGCCGAGCGGCCGTGCACCCCGCGCGGCTGCTGCGGAAGCCCGAGTAGGTGGGGGCGGGCGGGGCGGCTTCTCCGCCGCATCCGGACCGCAGCGCCGTTCAGCGCCGGAGGGGCCGCCCCGGTCCGCGCTCGATGCCCGCCTGCCGCGCCTGGACCGCGGCGACGATCATCGCCATGCCGTAGAGGACGCCGAGCGCGCCGAACGCCGGGTCGAGGATCTCGAAGTCGCCGCCGAACAGCCAGAACAGCACGAGCATCACGAGGAACGCGATGCAGACGATGCCGCCCATCAGGAGCCCCCAGAAGCGGAACACCGGCCCAGGCCAGGTTCCGACGATGAACACGCCGCCCTCGACGAACAGGAACGCGATGATCGTCCAGAACACCGCCGTCGCGTCGAGCGTCGCCGCGATGACGAAGATCGCGGTTCCGAAGCAGATCGGCACGATCCCGCCCACGAAGATGCCCGGCCAGCCGGGTCCGTAGCGGCGCCCGCTCCAGCCCTGCACGACGAGCTGCACGCCGCCGATCAGCAGCATGACGCCGAACGCGATGCCGTCGAGCACCCAGCCCGCCCCACCCGGCACGGTGGTGACGAGCGCGAACACCCCCCAGGCGGAGATGATCGCGCCGTGGACGATGAACCACCACCACAGCGGCCGCCAGGGCGCGTCGCTCACCACTCGATCCTAGGAATTCGCGCCGGAACCGCCCACGGACGGGCGTCCCCCGGTCCGGGTGCGACTCGAATGGGGGAGGATGGAGGGGTGAGCGAGTGTCGGCACGGTCTGGAACTGGAACTCTGCGACATCTGTTCGCCCAAGGCGCCGGCAGCGCCCGCTCCGCGGCCGGCTGCGACTCCGCGCTCGCGTCCCGCGACGCCGGCGAGCGGCGGCGCCCATCCGCCCCGGGCAGGAGAGCGGGGCGCTGCCGCCGCCCGCTCCGCCGCTCCCGGCATCGCGGTCCATCGCGGCGAAGGGCGGCGGTATCTGACCGCGGACCTCGGGGAGCTCGCGGCGTGGCTGACGACGAGCGACATCGAGGACTGGTCCTGGCACGCGCCGGAGGGCGTGGCGAAGGACCGGGTCGTGATCGTCGGCAACGCGGATCGGGTCGTGCAGTTCATCGCGGTCGCGAACGAGCCCGCGCGGCGCGTGGCCCGCGAGACGCTCGACGGCGCCGGGCACGCCCTGCGCGTCATCGTGCAGCCGGGCTGGTTCTGACCAGCTGAGGGCGTTCAGCGCGCGACGTGCGCGGCGAGCTCCGGGTGCGAGTCGAGGTACTTCTCCGCGACCCAGCACATCGGCAGGATCCGGTGGCCGTCCGCGATGATCCGGCCGACGGCGTACTCCGTCGTGCGGAAGGCGAGGCCCTGGTTGCGGTGGGTCGGCCGCGTGTAGACGCGGGTGATCGCCACGACGTCGCCGCGGAGCGCGTAGTCGGCGGTGCCGATGAGCTCGCCGTCGATGCGCAGCTCGTAGCGGCTCGCGGCCGCGTTGTCGCTGAAATCGGGAGCGCTCATGGGAACCTTCTACGCCATCGACCCGGTGACTATTCCCGCACCGGCTGCGTGGGCACCGCGCCCGTCGTGCTGACGACCGTCGCAGGCGCCTCCGCGATCCCGAACTCGCGGTCGACGGGGTCCGGGTCGTCGATGGGGGCGTTCGGCCAGGAGAGCAGCCGCCAGTCGCCCGGGGAGCCCTCGAGCTCGACGACGCCCGTGTTCGGCAGGTGATGCAGGGCCGTGAACTCGGGGCCGATGTTCTTCGCGCGCGCGGCGACCCAGATGCGGATCGCCGCGCCGTGGCTCACGATGACGGGATGCTGCGACTCGCGCACGACGCGCTCGATGTCGGCGTCGTAGCGGCCGAAGAAGTCGTACCCGTCGGGTCCGTCGGGCATGCGCGCGTCGAGGTTGCCCCCGCCCCAGGCGAACGCGGTCTCCATGTAGCGGCGCACCGCCGCCTCGTCGCCGCGCTTCTCCAGGGAGCCCGCCTCGACCTCATGGACGCCGGGGAGCTCCACGAGGTCGTAGGCCCGGTCGTTCGCGAGCGGGCGCGCCGTGAAATGCGTCCGCACGAGGCGGCTGACGTAGACCCGGTCGATCGGGCTGTCGACGAGCAGGCGGGGGAGCGCCGCCGCCTGCGCGAGGCCGAGGTCCGTGAGGCCGGGGCCGGGGGCGTCGGTGTCGAGCAGGCCGAGGACGTTCGCGGGGGTCTGTCCGTGGCGGATGAGCGTGAGCCGCGTCACGCGCTCACCGTCTCGAGCGCCGACTCGATCGCGCCGACGATCGCCGGGTCGTCCGGCTTCGTCGGCGGGCGGAACCGGCGCACGGTGCCATCGGGTGCGACGAGGAACTTCTCGAAGTTCCACGCGACGAGACCGCCGAGGCCGTGCTCGTCCTTCGTCCGCTTGAGCGCCTTGTAGAGCGGGTGCAGGCCGGGGCCGTTGACCTTGACCTTCGCGTACATGGGGAAGGTGACGCCCCACGTCGTCGAGCAGTAGTCGAGGATCTCCTCGTTCGAGCCGGGCTCCTGGCCCATGAACTGGTTGCAGGGGAAGCCGAGCACGGTGAAGCCGCGCGGGCCGTACTCGCGCTGCAGCGCCTCCAGCTGCTCGTACTGCGGCGTCAGGCCGCACTTCGACGCGACGTTGACGATCATCACGACCTTGCCGCGGTAGTCGGCGAGCGTCGTCTCCTTCCCGTCGATCGTCGTGACAGGGATGTCGTACAGGTCCTCGGTGGCCGCCATGTTCGTCAGCGTACCCCTGTCATCTGACGGCAATATCGGACCGGTATCGTCGCGAGCGTGGTCTTCCGGGTCATCAGCTACAACCTGCTGCACAGCAGGGCGCTCGAGGAACTCGTCGGGATCGTCGCGAACGATCCGGATCTCGACGCGCTCGCGCTCCAGGAGGTTCACGCGCACGCGCTTCCGGAGCGCATCGGCCACCTCCGGCTGGCGGAGCACACGCGGCGGAACCAGCTCGCGATCGCCATCTACTACCGCCACGAGCGCCTCGAGCTGCTCGGCACGAGGACGTTCGCGCTCAAGCGGGCCGTGCACGACATGATGTTCGAGCAGCGCTCGCCGGAACGGCTCGTCGGGGTGCACCTGCGCGCCTATGCGTCGGGGCGGGAGCTCATCCTCGGCTCGATCCATGCCGCACCGCTCACCTCGCGGAACGCGCTGCGCCGCAAGCAGATCGCCGACGCGCACGAGCTCCTCTCGACCCTGTCGGAGACGGCGCCGGTGCTCATGGTCGGGGACTTCAACTACCCGATGTTCCACAACCGCCTCGGCGAGCGGCTCAACCGCAGCGGCTACGACCTCGTCCTCTCCGACAAGCGCACCTATCAGTCGCTCAAGCTCATCCGCGGGCACTTCGACTTCGTGACGGGCCGGGGCATCGAGATCCTGGGCGTCGAGACGCTCCGGAAGGGCCGCAGCGACCACTACCCGATCCTCGTGACGGCCCAGGCGGTCGATCCTGCCGCGGATCTCGCCCGCCCCCTGAGCGAGCGCAGCCTCCCCACTGGCCCCCTGAGCGAGCGCAGCGAGTCGAAGGGGCACCGCCGCCCCTCGTCACGACTTCGCCGCGACAGGTGATAGAGTTGCTCCTCGTTGCGCGCGCGGGTGGCGGAATGGCAGACGCGCTAGCTTGAGGTGCTAGTGCCCGTTAGGGCGTGGGGGTTCAAGTCCCCCCTCGCGCACAGAGCGAAGGCCCCGGTCCGGTGGACCGGGGCCTTCTGCGTCCCCGACGGCGGCCCGGATCAACCCGCGGCGGCGAGACCGAGCTCCCGGAGGCGCTGGTGGGTGCTCAGAGCCGCGAGCGTCGATTCGGCGCCGCGGTTGCTGTTCCGGCCGCCCGGCTCGAGGCCGTCGTACCCGGCCCCCGTCCGGAGGTCGACCATCGGCGTGTTCGAGTCGTTCGCCCCGAGGAACCAGTTCCAGGCCAGACGCACCCCATCGCGCCACACCGGCGCGCCCGTGACCTCGAACGCGCGGACGCAGGCGTCGGCGATCGCCGCGACCTCGATCGGCTGCTGGTCCCAGAGCGGCCCCCGCTCACCGGGCGCCCACCCCGCCGAGCCGGTCACCGACAGCCGGCCATCCGTGGCGGTCTCCGTGCGCAGGAGGAAGGCGAGCAGCTCCAGCCCTCGATCGACCAGCTCCGGTCGGTCGAGGGCGTTCCCGCCTGCGATGAGGGCCTCGCACAGCGTCGCGTTCGCGTAGCGCAGCCGCGGCTCCGGCCAGTCCCAGCGGGCGCCCGGCGCCAGCGGGATCACCGCGAGCGACGCGTCGAGGAGCTGCCGGGCCGCGCTCAGCTCTGGATGCGCCCGGACGAGCTCCGCCGCACCGAGGGCCGCGAAGGCGGACGCCCTGACATCGGGCGAGCGCCGCTCCGCGGCGCGCAGGAAGGCGAGCCGGGCGCGTTGACGGTCTTCGGCCCGGCGCGCGTTCACCGCCGTGAAGCCGAGGGCCGCGATCGCCCGGCCCCACCAGTCGCCGATCGCCGCCGCGTCGGTCCATCGGCCCGTCCTGCTCATGCGATTGCGGACCCGGCCGCCGGGCACGACGGCGAAGTCCAGGTAGCCCAGGCAGGTCTGCGCGAGCTGCTCGAGCTCGGGGGCGGGCGCCGGCTCGCGGATCGCGACGACGAGCGCGCGAGCGATGTCATCGGTGCAGTAGCCGTGCTCGGCCCGTGGCGCGTCGTGCCGGGCATGCTCGTAGACGCCTCGGAGCGTCGTCAGGCGGGCGAGATGACGGTAGGGGAGGGCCCACCCGGCGTCGATGCTCATGCGGCGGCTGCCTGCACGAGCCCCTCGGCGAGGCCACGGTACTGCGCCGCGACCGCCTCCCAGCTGTTCGCCGGAGCCCTCGGACCCGCGGTGTCGCGCGTCCCGCGCTGCAGGACGCGATGCAGGGCCACGGCGATCTCCTGCGGGTCCTCGTGCCCGACGAGGATCCCGGCTCCGCCGGAGAGCAGCTCGACCGCGTGCGGGAACCGTGTCGCGATGACCGGCTTGCCGGCGGCCAGCGCCTCCACCAGGACCCCGGAGGTGCTCTGCTCGCGCGAATCGTAGGGGAGCAGCACGACATCCGCCGCCAGCACGAGCGCGGCCAGCTCCGGCGCATCGCGATAGCGTCCGTCGATCTCCACGTCCGCGTCGACGCCGAGCTCGAGCGCGAGGGCGAGGAGCGAGTCGCGGTAGCTCTCGCCCGCCTCGGCAGCCACCTTCGGATGCGTCTGCCCCGCGATCACATAGCGCGGTGCGGGCTCGACCGCGGGCTGGAGCGCGAGCGCGCGAATGCCCCATTCCACGCCCTTGCCAGGGCCGAGCAGCCCCCAGCTGAGCACGGTCGGGCGATCGTGGGAACGACGCACCGAGGGAGCGGCGCGCCACGGGTCGGCGACCCCATGCGGGATCACATGCACCTTCGACGGCGACACCGAGTAACGGCGGGCGAGCGTCTCGCTCGCCGCCTCGGTCATCACGACGACGGCCGAGGCGAGGCCGGCGACTCGGTCCAGGAGCCACCGCTGGTAGGCGCTCGGGGCCTCGCGGACCGTGTGCAGGACGACGATCCGCGGCGACGTGACGCGGGCGAGCACGTCGAGGATCTCGTCGCCGTCGCGCCCGCCGTAGATCCCGTACTCGTGCTGCACGATCGCCACGTCGCAGTCGCTGAGGGCGATGGCTGCGGCGCTTCGACCGGCAGCCTCGCCCGGATGGAGCTCGCCCACGATCACGGTGCGCGGTCCCGGGGATGGCGGGCCCGTGGGGATCAGGTCGTCGACGCGGACGACCTGCGAGTCCGGATCGCCGCGTCCGGGGAGGGCCGAGGCGAGCGCGGCGGTGAAGGTCGCGAGGCCGCACCGGGTGGGCGGATAGGTGCTGAGCAAGCCGAATGCGGTCACGGGACGTCCGATCCTCAGCCGATGCCATCGGGCAGTGGCGATGAACGAGACGTCTGCCGATCGGCACCTCTCGCGGGATCCATGAACGATCCGGTGGGCCTCCCGGCGCGGTCATGCCGCGGGCGGCCCTTGCGTCGATCCTACGCCCCGAACGGTCGGTTCCGACGCCGCGAAGACCGCGAGGAGAATGGCCGCATGGCGTTCGACGAGGTGGTGCACGGCGCGTTCGAGGACTTCGAGCCCGTCGATGCGAGCAGGGGGCGGTTCACGCGGGCGGCGGCGCAGGGCGCGTTCGAGTACCGGAAGCGGGTCGTCGTGCCCGCCGCGGGGAACCAGCTCCAGATCGCGTTCATGGAGATCCCCCCGGGGAAGTCGGCGTATCCGTATCACTGGCACGAGGGCGTCACGGAGAGCTACGTCATCCTGAGCGGCAGCGGGCTCGTGCGGACGCCGGGCGGCGAGTTCGCGGTCGGGTCGGGCGACGTCGTCGCGTTCCCGCCCGGACCGGCGGGCGCGCACCGGATGACGAACACGGGCGCGGAGCCGCTGCGCTACGTCGACATCGACTCGACCTCCGACCCGGACGTGTTCCACTACCCGGACTCGGGGAAGACGGGGACGATCTCGCGGTTCGACGCGGGGCTGACCTTCGACGCCGCGCGCACCGGGTACTACGAGGGGGAGCCGGACGCGGACCTGCGGGAGTCGCCGCCGAGTTCATAAGTCAGGTTAGGCTTTCCTAATATGAGTGATGGAACGCGCTGAAGGGATGCCATGGGATTCGACGACGGCCGCAAGCTCTCCGGGATCTACGGCGCGGAGGTGCTGCGCACCGAACGGGTGACCGAGCACATGCAGCGGGTGACCTTCGGGGGCGAGGACCTCCGGCGGCTGCCGGCGCACGGCTACGACCAGTGGTTCCGGCTGTTCCTGCCGAGGCCGGACGGGACGACCGACTTCGACGCCGTCCCGGAGCGCTTCGGCATCGGCGGCTACCTCCGGTACCTCACCGCCAGGTCGGGCACCCGCCCGCCGTTCCGCAACTACACCGCGCGCTTCCACCGCCCGGAGGCCGGCGAGCTCGACGTCGACTTCGTCGCGCACGGCGACGAGGGCATCGCCGGGCCGTGGGCGCAGCGCGCGCAGCCGGGCGAGCGCGTCGTCGTCCTCGACCAGGGGAGGGGCTTCGATCCGCTGCCGGATGCGACGTTCACGCTGCTCGCGGGCGAGGAGTCCGCGCTCCCCGCGATCCTCGGCATCCTCGCCGACCTGCCGCGGGACGCGCGAGGGCTCGCGATCCTCGAGATCCCGGCCTCCTCGGACGAGCAGGCGGTGAACGCGCCCCATGGATTCGAGGTCCGCTGGATCCCGCGCGCCGACCCGCACGACCGGCCCGGCGTGCTCGCGCTGCAGG
>JAGIAU010000219.1 GCA_017744755.1 Microbacteriaceae bacterium | reverse complement strand
CCCTCATGGGCGGCTTCACCACCTGTTAGCCCGGGGCCGTGCTCGGGGAGTGTCATCGTGTGTGGCACTCCCCCGAAAGGACCCCTATATGACCCCCCTGAAGCAGCTCGCCGAGCACGATCAGAGCGTCTGGATCGACTACCTGTCGCGACGCTTCGTGAAGGACGGCGACCTCAAGGGCCTCGTCGGTCAGGGCGTGGTGGGCGTGACGTCCAATCCCACGATCTTCCAGGGCGCGATCGCCGAGGGCGACGCCTACGACGAGCAGATCCGCGAGCTGAGCGCCGAACTCCAGGATCCGAAGGAGATCTTCTGGCGGCTCGCCGTGGACGACATCCGCGACGCCTGCGACATCCTGCGGGCCGTCTATGACGAGGGCGAAGGCAAGGACGGCTACGTCTCGCTCGAGGTCGACCCCGACGTCGCCCACGACACGGACAAGACGAAGGCCGAGGCGATCCGCCTGCACAAGCTCGTCGACCGGCCGAACCTGTTCATCAAGATCCCGGCGACCGTCGCGGGCCTGCAGGCGATCGAGGACACGATCGCCGCCGGCATCCCGGTCAACGTCACGCTGATCTTCTCGCTCGAGCGCCACCGCAAGGTCGCCGAGGCGTACGTCCGCGGCGTGCAGCGGTTCGTCGACGGCGGCGGCGACCCGTCGAAGCTGGCCAGCGTCGCCTCGTTCTTCGTCTCGCGCGTCGACACCGAGGCCGACAAGCGCCTCGACGAGATCGGCGGCCACGACGAGCTCAAGGGCAAGCTCGCGATCGCCAACGCCAAGCTCGCCTACCAGACCTACCGCGAGGTCTTCATGACGCCGGAGTGGGAGGCGCTGGAGGCCAAGGGCGCGACCAAGCAGCGCTGCCTCTGGGCGTCGACCTCGACCAAGAACAAGGCCTATAAGGACACGGTCTACGTCGAGGAGCTCGTCGGCCCCGACACGGTCAACACGATGCCGCGCGAGCTCGTCGAGGCCGTCGCCGACCACGGCGAGATCCGTGGCGACACGCTGCTCGAGGACACCGACGAGGCCAGCCGCGTGCTCGACGCCTTCGAGGCCGCGGGCGTCAAGTACGACGACGTCGTCGCGACGCTCGAGCGCGAGGGCGTGGAGAAGTTCTCCAAGTCCTTCGCCGACCTGATCGAGGGCCTCGAGTCCAAGCTGAAGCTGGTGGCGGCGTAGGTCATGGCCCACGACGCCGACTTCCGGCGCGAGCTCGGCCAGCAGCTGCGGGTGGACTCCGTCCGCTCGTCGGCCGCCGCCGGCTCGGGCCACCCCACCTCCTCGATGTCCGCCGCCGACCTGATGGCCGTCCTGATCGACGGGCATCTGCGGCTGGACTACACCGACCCGCACAACCCGGGCAACGACCACCTGATCTTCTCCAAGGGCCATGCCTCGCCGCTCTACTACTCGGTGCTCAAGGCGGTCGGCGCGATCGACGACGCGGAGCTTGAGACGTTCCGCAAGCTCGGCTCGCGCCTGGAAGGTCACCCGACCCCGCGCATCCCGCCGACCGACGTCGCCACCGGCTCGCTCGGCCAGGGCCTGCCGATCGGCGTCGGCGTCGCGATGGCCGGCCGCTCGCTGGACAAGCTGCCCTACCGCGTGTGGGTGCTGTGCGGCGACTCCGAGATGGCCGAGGGCTCGATGTGGGAGGCCTTCCAGCACGCCGGCTGGGAGAAGCTCGACAACATCACCGCGATCATCGACGTCAACCGGCTCGGCCAGACACGCGAGACGATGCTCGGCTGGGACCTCGACGGCTACGTCCGCCGCATCGAGTCCTTCGGCTGGAAGGCGATCGCGATCGACGGCCATGACGTCGAGGCGATCGACGCCGCCTACACCGAGGCCGAGAACACCGTCGGCCAGCCGGTCGCGATCGTCGCCCAGACCAAGAAGGGCAAGGGCGTCAAGGCGGTCGAGGACCTCCCGGGCAAGCACGGCAAGCCGCTCGACGACGTCGACGACGCGATCGCGGAGCTCGGCGGCGAACGCGACCTCTCGGTCGACGTCGCCCGCCCGTCGACCTCGGCGGCGAACACGTTCCCGGCGGGCGCCGGCTCGATGCCGACGTACGAGCTCGGCGACGAGGTCGCGACCCGCAAGGCCTACGGCGAGTCGATCGCCGCGCTGGGCTCGCTGCGCGGCGACGTCGTCGCGCTGGACGGCGAGGTGTCCAACTCGACGCACTCCGAGGACTTCCGCGAAGCCCACCCGGACCGCTACTTCGAGATGTTCATCGCCGAGCAGCAGCTCGTCGCCGCCGCCGTGGGCATGCAGGTGCGCGGCTGGACGCCGTTCGTCTCCACGTTCGCCGCCTTCCTCTCGCGCGCCTACGACTTCGTCCGCATGGCAGCGATCTCGCGCGCCAAGCTCGTCCTGAGCGGCTCGCACGCGGGCGTCTCGATCGGCGAGGACGGCCCGTCGCAGATGGCCCTCGAGGACATGGCGTCGCTGCGCGCGATCCACGGCAGCGTCGTCCTGCACCCGAGCGACGCGCAGCAGACGGCGAAGCTCGTCGCCGCGGTCGCCGACCACGACGGCATCTCGTTCATCCGCACGCTGCGCGGCAAGACCCCGGTCCGCACCGCCCCTGACGAGGACGTCAAGATCGGCGGCTCGCGGATCGCCCACGAGGGCTCGGATGTCGCGATCGTCGCGTGCGGCATCACGGTCGACGAGGCCGTCAAGGCCGCCGAGCGTCTCGCCGGCGACGGCATCGACGCCCGCGTCGTCGACGCGTACTCGGTCAAGCCGATCGACGCCGACGCCATCGCCGCCGCGGCCCGCGACTGCGGCGCGATCGTCACCGTCGAGGACCACGCGCCTGAGGGCGGCCTCGGCGACGCCGTCCTGGAC
>JAGIAU010000218.1 GCA_017744755.1 Microbacteriaceae bacterium | reverse complement strand
GGCGCGCGCACGCCGGGCTCTCCGCGCTCGCCGCCGGCCACCGTGCGGAGGGGCGCAGGCAGCTGCGGATCGCGCTCGCGCACGGTCTCGACGGCTATCCGTGGCAGGCGCGGCGGGTACGTCTCGCGCTGCGGTGATCCAAAGCGGCGGCCGGCGCGCTATGGGCGTTCATGAGTGTCCCGACCCTGCTCAACACCGTCCGCTCACACGGCATGCGCGTCTCCACGGCGCGCCGGTCGGTGCTCGAAGCGCTGGACGCCGCCGGTGAGCCCCTGACCGCGGAGGAGCTCGCCGGCGGCGCCGACCTCGCGTCCACCTATCGCAACCTGGAGACGCTCGAGTCGATCGGGCTCGTCCGCCACGTGCACCTCGGCCACGGGCCCGGGCGCTACGAGCTGAGCGGGCGTCACGACGGCTGGACGACCTGCCAGCTCTGCGGCCGTTCGACCCCGCTCCCCTCGCCCGCGCTGCAGGCGATCCGCCGCGCGGCGCGCGAGGCCGCGGGCTTCGAGCCGGACTTCACGCACTTCGCCTTGACCGGGCGATGCGCCGAGTGTCGCGCCACATAAGCTTCGCGCGACGTGAATGCACGCGGCCTACGGGACGCAGCCCGGCGCCTCGGCGCTCTGCTGCCGCATGGCCGCACGCTGCCGGAAGGGGAGTGGCGCGCGCGCCATCGCGTCCTGCTCTGGCTGCTGTGGGCGCAGGTCGTGGCGATGCCGTTCGTCTCGCTGGCGTTCGATCAGGGGCCGGACCAGGCCGCGCTCGACTTCGCCACGGTCGCCGTCTGGGCCGTGCTCGCGCAGCTCAAGCTCGGCGGGCGGCGCGTCCAGTCGCTGATCGTGACGATCGGGCTGCTGACGACGTCGGCGCTGATCGTCCACGTCACCGACGGCAAGCCCGAGTCCTACTTCCACTTCTTCGTGATGGTCGCGGCGCTGTCGCTCTACGAGGACTGGGTCCCGTTCGGCGCGGCCGTGGCGTTCGTGCTGATCCAGCAGGGCATCACGGCGGCGATCGTCGACTACGACCGGGCGGAGTCGCCCTGGCTGTGGGCGCTGATCCACTCAGCCTTCATCGGCGCGTTGAGCGCGGTCCTGCTCGTCACGTGGCGGGCGTCGGAACGCAACCGCGAAGCGTTCCGCACCCTCGTGGAGTCACTCGAGGAGGGCGTGGTGATGGTCGACGCTGAGGGGCGCCTGGTCGCGGCGAACCCGAGCGCCCGCCGCATCCTCGGGATGGACCCGGCGCGGATCCTCGCCGCCAACCACTCCGACGACGAGTGGCACTTCGTGGGACCTGACGGCGAGCCGCTGGATGACGGCGAGCGGCCGCTGCGGGTGACGAGCGCCACCGGGCGGCCGCAGGTGGGGGTGCCGCTCGGCCTCTGCCGCCCCGACGGGACGACGCGCTGGCTGTCGGTCTCCTCCCGCGCGGTCGAGCCCGACCGCGACGGCCCGTACACCGTCGTCGTCTCGTTCTCCGACGTGACCGAGGAGCGCGAGTCCGCCGAGGCGCTGGCGCGCTCGAACGCCGAGCTCGAGCAGTTCGCCTACGTCGCCTCGCACGACCTGAGCGAGCCGCTGCGGATGGTGTCGAGCTACCTGGGGCTGCTCCGGCGCCGCTACCACGGGCGGCTGGACACCGACGCGGACGAGTTCATCGAGTACGCCGTCGACGGCGCGGGCCGCATGCGCGGGTTGATCGAGGCGCTGCTGGCCTACTCGCGCGCCGGCACCGGCGAGTCGGCGCCGGAGAGGGTGGAGCTCGGCTCGGTCGCCGCCGACGTGCTGCGCTCGCTCGCGGCGCGGTTGGTCGAGGCGGGCGCCGAGATCGAGATCGGCGACCTGCCCGCGGTGATGGGCGACCGCTCGGAGCTCGAGCAGCTGCTGCAGAACCTCGTCGCCAACGCGCTGAAGTTCCGCGACGGCGGGCGCGCGCGGGTGTGGGTGCGCAGCGAGGCCTCCAGCGGCTCGATGACCCAGATCGCCGTCGCCGACGGCGGCATCGGCATCCCGCCCAACCAGCGCGAGCACGTCTTCGAGATGTTCGGCCGGCTGCACGATCGCGAGACCTACGAGGGCACGGGCATCGGCCTCGCGATCTGCCGCAAGATCGTCGAACGGCACGGCGGGCGGATCTGGATCGACGAGCGCGACGGCGGCGGGACCGTCTTCCGCTTCACGCTTCCCGTAGCCTGAGGGTCATGCCCGACGTCGCCATGCCCCGTCTGTCCGACTCCATGGAGGAGGGGACCATCCTCAAGTGGCTCAAGTCCGACGGCGACGAAGTCTCCAAGGGCGAAGAGCTGGTCGAGATCGAGACCGACAAGGCCAACATGACCTACGAGGCCGACGAGGCCGGCACGCTCGAGATCGTGGCCTCCGAGGGCGACACGCTCGCGGTCGGCGAGACGATCGCGCGGATCGGCGAAGGCGGCGGCCCCGAGGACTCCGGCGAGCAGGAGGAAGAGGAGCCGGAGCCCGAGGAGGAAGAGGAGGAGGACGAGGGCGAGCCGGAGGCGGACGCCGACGAGGACGACGAGGAGCCCGCCCCGAAGGAGTCCAGCGACAACGGTCGCGTGAAGGCGTCGCCGATCGCTCGCCGGATGGCCGAGGAGCGCGGCCTCGACCTCGCGGACATCGAGGGGACCGGCCCGGGCGGGCGGATCGTCAAGGCCGACATCGAGAAGGCCGGCGGGGGCGAGGCCGAGGAGCAGCCCGCGCCCGAGGAGCCCAAGGAGGAGGAGCCGCGCAAGCCCGCCCGCGACGGCGAGGCCGGCCGCGGCGACGTCGAGCACGTCGAGCTCAACCGCCTGCAGCGCACGGTCGCGCGGCGGATGGCCGAGTCCAAGGCCACCGCGGCGGACTGCGT
>JAGIAU010000217.1 GCA_017744755.1 Microbacteriaceae bacterium | reverse complement strand
CGTCACGGGCGTCAAGGCGGGCGAGGCCGAGACCGGCCGCGTCGGCCGGGCGCACGGGGACGTCGTCCTCGAGATCGAGAACCTCTCCGGCGGCGGCATCGAGGACATCGACCTCAAGCTCCGCGCCGGCGAGGTCGTCGGCATCGCCGGCGTGCTCGGCTCCGGCCGCGAGGCGCTCCCCGCACTCGTCTTCGGCTCGCTCGAGTCCGAGGCCGACAAGTTCGTCCTGGGCGGCTCCGACTACGTCAAGCGCAGCCCGCGCGCGAGCATCCGCCGCGGCATGGGCTTCGTCCCCGGCGACCGCGCCAAGCTCGGCTCGATCCGGCCGATGAACGCGCGGGAGAACACGACGCTCCCCGAGCTCAAGTCGCTCACGAACGGCGCAGGCGCCGTCAGCGTGAAGAAGGAGCGGGAGCACGTCATGGGCCTCGTCGCCCAGTACGACGTGAAGCCGCCGCGTCCGGAGCAGATGTTCTCCCAGTTCTCCGGCGGGAACCAGCAGAAGGTCGTCTTCGCCAAATGGCTGCGGAACAACCCGAGGGTCCTCCTCCTCGAGGAGCCGACCCAGGGCGTCGACATCGGCGCGAAGCAGGCGCTCTACGGCGCCGTCGACGCCGCCGCCGAATCGGGGTCGGGCGTCATCGTCTGCTCCTCGGAGGCGAAGGAGCTCGTGCGCCTGTGCGACCGCGTGCTCGTGCTGCGCGGCGGGAGGGTCGCCGCGGAGCTCTCCGGTGAGGAGCTCACCGAGACGGCGGTCGTCCTGGCCGGCTACGGACTGAAGAGCGAGGCGGAGCTGTGAAGAAGACCGAGGCCATCGGAACCGTCACCGACGGCGTCAGGACGTCGAGCGGGCCGGGCTACTTCGCCCGCTACCTCGCGCCGCGGAACATCTCGGCGGTGTACCTCTTCGTGCTCATCTTCATCGTGTTCGCGATCTGGACGCCGCAGACGTTCCTGACGCCCGGCACCTGGGCGAACCTGCTCGACTCCAACTCGCTCGTGGTCCTCGCGGCGATCGCGGTCATGATCCCGCTGACGACCGGCGTGTTCAACCTGGCCGTCGGCGCCGAGATCGCGCTCGCGATGATGCTCACCATCACGCTGCAGATCCCGCATGACCAGCAGCCGGACCTCTTCCTCGCCCTCGGCCTGCCCTGGCAGCTCGCCGCGGTCGTCGCGATCGTCGTCTCGACGCTCATCGGCGCCCTGTCCGGCTGGGTCGTCACGAAGCTGAAGATCGACTCCTTCATCGCCACCCTCGGCATGAGCTCGATCATCGGCTCGATCACCTACCTCATCTCGCAGAACAAGCCCTTCGCCGCCTCGCCGGACTTCCAGAAGCTCGCCGCGACCGCGATTCCGCTCGGCGGCTTCCGCCTGACGCTGCCGGTCATCGTGCTCGTCGTCATCGCGCTCGTCGTCTGGTACGTGCTCGAGCGCACCCCGGTCGGCCGCCGCATGTACGCCGCCGGCTTCAACCCGGACGGCGCCCGCCTCTCCGGCGTGAACGTCGGGCGCCTGCAGTGGGGCTCGCTCGTCGCGGGCGGCTTCATCGCCGGCATCATCGGCGTCCTCGGCGCCTCGAAGTTCGGCGGATCGGTCGCCTACGGCGTCGGCATGCTGCTCCCGGCCCTGGCCGCCGTGTTCCTCGGCTCGACGCAGTTCAAGGGCGGACGGTTCAACGTCTGGGGCACCGTCCTCGCGCTCTACGTCCTCGCGGTCGGCGTGCAGGGCCTCCTGCTCGTCAAGGTGCCGAAGGAGTACTCGAACTTCCTCTACGGCCTCGCCCTGATCGTCGCGGTCGCGCTGTCCCGCTGGGAGCGCACCGCGAAGCGCACGAAGGCGATCAAGCAGGCGACGACGCTGAAGCGGTCGTGATCCCTCGGCCGGGGCGCCCCGCGCCGGCGGGTGAACGGGTCCTGGGAGTCGTCCCGGGACCCGTTCCCTTTGCCAGGGCCGCGACGTATGGTGCACGGAACCCCGACCACTCGACGAGAGGAACGCTCATGGGATTCATCGACGACGCGAAGGACAAGCTCGGCGACGCCTGGGACGCGGCGAAGGACAAGGCGGAGGAGGCTGGCGAGTTCATCCAGGACAAGTTCGAAGACGTCAAGGACCGCTTCGACGGCGACGAGGACGAGGACGCCGAGGCGATCCAGGTCGTCGAGGACGCCCTCGAGGACGACGAGGCCTAGGAGGGCTGCACCGGCACCGGCTCGGTGTCCGGCTGCGGTCCGACCGCGCCGTGGCGCAGGTCGGGCTGCCAGCGCGCCGTCGCCGCCGCCAGCACGAGGCCGAGCAGCGCGAGCCCCGCGGAGGCGACGAAGCCGCCGATCGAGTCGAAGCCGTCGATGAGGAATCCGGCGACCGCCGAGCCGAGCGCGGCGCCGATGAGCTGCCCTGTGCCCGTCCAGCCGAACGCCTCCGCCGTGTCAGAGAACCGCACGCTCGAGGACACCTGCGATGACAGCACCGCGATCGCCGGCGCGATGCCGATGCCGGAGACGACGAGCGCGAAGGACAGCCACCAGAAGTCGCCCGGCATGAGCATCGCGAGCGCCGCGCCGACGAAGACGAAGACCATGCGCCGCGCGAGCGACCAGCGGCTCATCGGCAGGCGCCCGAGCAGCAGACCGCCCGTGATGGAGGCGACCGACCAGATCGCGAGCACGATGCCGCTGCGCGCGTCGTGGTCGCCGAACACGCTCACGATCGCCGCCTCGATCGCCGCGAACGACGACACCAGGACGAAGCCGACGATGGCGGCGATGAGCACGGGCGGACGCCGCAGCACGGCGCCGAGGCGCTTCCGCGAGCGAGGGATGCGGACCCGGCCGACCTCGCGGTTCGCGACGAACCACGCGCCGCCGCCGACCATGAAGCCGACGAGCACGAGCATCGCGGCCACGGTCGACACCTGCGTCGCGAGGAACGTCGCGAGCACCGGACCCGTCACCCAGATGATC
>JAGIAU010000216.1 GCA_017744755.1 Microbacteriaceae bacterium | reverse complement strand
GTCGAGAACTACCTCGCGAGCGCGTTCCGCAAGCTCGGCGTCACGCGCCGCGACGAGCTCGCCGCCCGGCTGCGCCGCTAGCCGCCCCACGCGTGAGGGCGACGAGGAGCGCACCGAGGAATGCGCCGAGCGCGTTCATCGCCAGATCCGACACCGTCGCGAAGCGGGCAGGGAGGAGGACGGCCTGGGTGAACTCGATCGCGAGGGAGAGCGCGAGGCCCACGACGGCCGGCCACAGCACCGAACGCGACCGCGCGCCGAGCAGGGCGCCGAATGGGACGAAGAGGAGGGCGTTCGCCGCCGTCTCGACCGCGTCGTAGCCGACCCAGCCCGGCAGCCCGCGCGCATGCAGCCAGGCGAGCGCGTCGCGCACCCAGCCGCCGTCGGTCGGCTGGGATGGGGAGAGGGTGATCCAGAGGATCAGCGCCGTCCAGGCCCAGAAGCCGGCCGTCGCGAGGGCCTGATGCGGCGCTGCGCGCCTGCCCGCCCCTCGGGCTATCGCGTGCCGCCCCAGATGCGCGGCGGCTTGTGGTCGGGGAAGATCGGCAGGTTGACCGTGTCGAGCGGGTGCGGCAGCGAGACGACCCGGTCCGGGTGCGCGGCCGAGCGGTCGCGGCGGTGGAAGGTCACCTCGATGGCGTCCGACACGCGGTGCCCGCCGAGGCGGACCGGGGCCGAGGCGTTGTTCAGGTGGACGTGCACGATGCGGTGCGTCGTCAGCAGCTTCTTGATGCCGCTGACCATGTCCGGCAGGCGCCAGTTGTGCGCCGCCTCGGTCAGCGGGTGGAACTCGATCGCCATGATGCGGAAGCGGCGCTGCGCCTCCGGCGAGAGCGAGTGGATGACCTTCCACTCCGCGCCCTCGATGTCCATCTCCAGCAGCAGGTCGGTGCCGGCCGGGAGCTGCGCGACCTCCGCGTCGATCGTCGTCGTCGAGTCCGAGACGAAGGAGTCGAGGAAGAGCGGCTTGAACGTGAAGCGCTCGTTCCGGATGGGCGGGCCCTTGACGGACGCGTCGAGCATGACGACGTCGATGCCCCGCGCCGCCATGTCCGCGTCGAAGTCGACGACCGGGCCGACGCCGGGCGAGATGACGTGGCTGATGCCCTCGAGGTCGTCGGGGATCAGGTAGCCGCCGTCGTGCTTCGAGCCCACCCGGATGAGCGGCTGGTCGATCGCCTCCGGCTTGAACAGCTCGAGGAAGCGCTCCACCTTCGCCGCCGAGGCCGACTTCCGCCACGTGAACCCGAAGCGCGTAGCCGGGACGACCGTGTCCGGCGCGGCGATGGAACGTCCTTTGCCGGCGAACCCGGGGAGCTCGATCTCACCCGTCTGCTCGGACACCGCACCCGTCATTGCCACTCCCACTCGTCGGACGTTCCGTCGATCGTACCCGGCGCGTGCACTGCGACGGGATCAGGCCAGCTGCAGCGCGTCCGACGTCGACGCGATGGTCGAGGCCGCGAGCCGCTCGTCGTTCGCGATCGACTTCCCGTAGCTCGGGACCATGCGCCGCAGCTGCGGCTCCCACTCGGCGAGCCTGTCCGGGAAGCACTTCGCGAGCACGTCGAGCATGATCGGGACCGCCGTGCTGGCGCCGGGGCTCGCGCCGAGCAGGCCGGCGATCGAGCCGTCGGCCGCCGCCACGACCTCGGTGCCGAACTGCAGCGTCGCCTTGCCCTTCGCGTCCTTCTTCATGATCTGCACGCGCTGGCCGGCGACGATCTTCTCGAACTTCGAGGGGTCGACGTCGGGGGCGAAGGCGAGCAGCGCCCTGTCCTGCTTCGCGCGGGAGGCGAGCACCTCGCCGACGAGGTACTTCAGCAGCCCGAAGTTCTTGAACGCGACGCCGAGCATGACGAAGACGTTGTGCAGGCGGAGGCTCGCGAACAGGTCGAGGAGCGAGCCGTGCTTCAGGAACTTCGTCGAGAAGCCCGCGTACGGGCCGAACATGAGGGCCGGCTGACCGTCGACGATCCGCAGGTCGAGATGCGGGACCGACATCGGCGGGGCGCCGACCGCGGCCTTGCCGTAGACCTTCGCCTGGTGCCGCGACACGATCGCCGGATCGGTCGTGCGGAGGAACTCGCCCGCGATCGGGAAGCCGCCGTAGCCCTTGATCTCCCTGATCCCGGACGACTGCAGGAGGCGCAGCGCGGCGCCGCCGGCGCCGACGAAGACGAAGCGCGCGGTCGCCGACGAGGGCGTTCCGCCGACCTCGCCGCGCAGCTTGAGCTTCCAGGCGCCGTCCTTCGTACGCTGCAGGCTCGTGACGCGCTGCTCGGTGACGAGCTTCGCGCCCCGCGAGACGAGGCCCCGGATGAGCTGATGCGTCTGCGCGCCGAAGTCGACATCGGTGCCGCCGGCGATGCGCGTCGCGGCGATCGGCTCGTCCTTCGGCCGGCCGAGCACGAGGAGGGGCGCCCACTGGTGGATGACCGCCGGGTCGGTCGTGAACTCCATCGTGTCGAAGAGCGGATGCGACTTGAGCGCCTCGTGGCGCCGGCGCAGGAAGTCGACGTTCTGCTCGCCCCAGACGAAGGTCATGTGCGGGACCGGGTTGATGAACTGCTTCGGCTCGGGCAGGACGCCCGCGCCGACGAGGAACGACCAGAACTGGCGGGAGACCTGGAACTGCTCGTTCACCTTGATGGCGTTCGTCACGGCGATCGTGCCGTCCGGCTGCTCCGGCGTGTAGTTCAGCTCGCAGAACGCGGCATGGCCGGTCCCGGCGTTGTTCCAAGGGTTGCTGGACTCCAGGGCGACATCGCTGAGGCGCTCGTAGATCGCGATCGTCCAAGACGGCTCGAGCTGCTGGATGATGGTGCCGAGGGTCGCGCTCATGATCCCGCCGCCGATCAGGGCGACGTCGACGTGCGAACTCACGGTTCCATTCTAGGGATCCATCGGAGGCGCCTTCCGCCGCTCACCGTGACAGCGCGAACCAGGCGAGCACGAGAACGGCGACGGATGCAATGATCAGCCC
>JAGIAU010000215.1 GCA_017744755.1 Microbacteriaceae bacterium | reverse complement strand
GTCCTCGGCCGGGCTCGCAAGATAGGCGATAGCCTCCTCGAGGAACTCGTCGGAGCACTTCTCGACATGCTCGACGCGGATGAGCCGCGGCTCGCCGAACAGCGACGGACTCGCGAGCGTCAGGAGCTCCCCCGGGGCGTAGGTCGCGGCGTCGACGTCGTGCACCTCGAGGCTCGGGTCCTCCTCCTTGAGCCGGTCGCGGAGCAGGCGCACCGCCCGGTCCGCGAGGAACTCCTCCGGTCCGCTCACGAGCACGATCGGCGCCGCCCGGATCTGGTGCCACGGCAGCCCGGGCGGTGCGGCCGTCCTGCCGCCCGCGGCTCGTGCGGGGCGGGAGGAAGCGCTCGGACGTGCCACCCTGCGAGCCTAACCGGGACCGGCGACACGCTCCCGCCAGAGCAGCAGACCGCTGCCGTCGCCGACCGCGACGAGGAGCAGGCCGTCCTCGTCGGTGCGCCCGACCGTCGTGCCGCCGCGCGCCAGCAGGTCGAGCAGGCGATCGGTCGGATGGCCGTAGTCGTTGTCCGCGCCGACGCCGATGAGTGCGAGCGGTGCGGCGAACGCGGCGTAGAGCCGCTCGGACTGGTCCGCGCTGCCGTGGTGGCTCACCTTCACGACGTCAACGCGGCCGACCGGTCCGATGCCGAGCATCCGCGCCTGCTCCGATTCGCCGAGATCGCCGAGGAACACGGATGCGAAGCCCTCGTCGTCGGCCGATGGATCGAATCGCATGACGACGCTCGCCGCGTTGCCGGGCTCGAGCCACGGCTCGTCCCGCGGCCAGAGCACGCGCCAGGTCAGCTCGCCGAGCATCCCGGCGTCGCCGCGCCGTACGGCGTCGACCACCGCGCCGCCGCCGAGGAGCGGCCCGACGACGCGCGCCTCGGCGTTCGCGTCCGTCGGACCGATCAGCACCCGATCCACCCGGCCGATGAGCGCCGCCACGCCTCCCACATGGTCCAGGTCGAAATGGGACAGGACGAGCAGATCGACGCGGCCGACGCCGAGCGCGTTCAGGCAGGCCGTGAGCAGCGCCGGATCCGGGCCGGTGTCGATGACCGCGATCTCGCCGGCGCTGCGCACGACCGAGGCGTCGCCCTGCCCGACATCGCACATCGCGACCTGCCAGTCCGCGGGGCGGGAGAACGCGCCTGCCGCCTGCCAGGTCCCGACCACGGCGGCATAGCCGACGAGGACCGCGCCCGCGGCGATGCCGCCGGCGAGGCGAAGTCGCGGTCCGCGCCCGAGCGCCGCGGTGCCGATCGCCAGCGCCACGAAGGCGTAGAGCAGCACCCCGCCCAGCCCGTCGATCCAGGGCAGGCGCGCACCCGGCATGGCCGCGAACATGGTCGCGACCCCGCCGATCCAGCTCGACGGCAGCCACGCGAGCCAGGCGAGGCCGAGGGCGAGCGGCGGGGCCAGCGGCGCCACGAGGCAGGCGAGCAGCCCGGCGACCGTGGCGAGCGGTGCGGCGGGCACGGCGAGGAGGTTCGCGATGACCCCGTAGGCGGGCACCGAGGCGTCGAGCAGGGCGATGGCGGGCTGGCACATGAGCTGGGCGGCGACGGGGATCGCGAGGGCCACGGCGAGCCGGTGCGGCAGCGCGAGGCTCAGCAGGCGGCCGAGCGGCCCGCTCAGGACGAGCAGGCCGGTGGTCGCGAGCACGGACAGCACGAAGCCGAGCTCGCGGCCCGCCCACGGATCCACGACGAGGATCCCTGCGGCCGCGAGGGAGAGCAGCGGCAGCCCGCGCATGGGCCGCGCGACCGCGAGCCCGCCGAGCGCGAACGCCGCCATGACCGCGGCGCGCACGACGCTCGGCTGGGGCGTCACGAGCACGACGAACGCGCCGAGGACGACGAGCGCGCCGAGGATCCGCCAGCGGCGCCGCACCCCGAGGAGGGCGCCGCCGACCATGACCGCGCCGACGACGAGCGCGCAGTTCGCTCCGGAGACGGCCGTGAGGTGCGTGAGCGAGCTCGTTCTCATCGCGTCCGCGAGCGGCTGCGGGACGCCGCGGTCGTCGCCGATCGACAGCCCGGTGAGGAGCGCGCCGCCGTCGCCCGGCAGTCCGGCGGCGACGGCGCGGAAGCCGGCCCGGAGGCCGTTGCCCCACGCGAGCCAGTCGGGCGGGGCGGCGAGGAACTCGACCGGTTCGCCGTCGGCCACGACGATCGCGGCGAGGGCTCCGCCCGGCTCGGTCGTCGAGACGGTGCCGCGGACTCGGACGGTCGTGCCGATGCCCAGATCTGCGGGGAGGGATGCGGCGACGACGAGCACCGGCACCTCGCCCGCAGCCGCGCCGAGCGAGGACGCCGTGCCGCGGAGCCGGTCCTCCCCTGCGGACGCCTCCTGCGTCACGGTCAGGACGACGTCGACGAGACCGCGCAGCTCGCCGAGGGCGGGCGGCGCACGCACCTCGGCGCGCAGGACGACGGTCGTCGCGACGAGGGCGACGGCGCCGATCGTGAGCGCGCCCGCGGCGAGCAGGTCGCGAGCCAGGCGGCGGGGTCTCGCCGAGCCGGCCCGGGCGCGCCCGAGCAGCACGGCCGCGCCGATGCCGCCGACCGCGATGATCCAGCCGAGCACGGCGGTCCGGGGAGCCGCGTCCGGCAGGCCGACGAGGACCCCCGCAGCGATCCAGGCGGCGACGGCGACCGGGACCAGGCGGAGGTCCTGGCCGAGCCGGCCGGCGACCGTCGTGCGCCGCGCCGCGCGCGTCTCGACCGCACTCATACCGTCACCAGGCCCACCAGCGCGTCGAAGGTCTTGTCTCCGATGCCGGAGACCTGACGGAGGTCGTCGACGCTGCGGAAGCCGCCGTTCTCGGTGCGCCAGGCGATGATCCGGTCCGCCATCGCGGGCCCCACGCGCGGGAGCGTCTCGAGGGCCGCGCGGTCGGCGGTGTTCAGGTCGACCCGGCCGTCCGAGGCGACGCCCGGCGGGCCGGCGCCGGCAGCGGGCACGGCCCCGGCGACCGGGACGACGACCTGCTCGGCGTCGATGAGGACACGGGCGAGGTT
>JAGIAU010000214.1 GCA_017744755.1 Microbacteriaceae bacterium | reverse complement strand
GCCGCTCGCGATCTATACCGCGTTCATCGGCGCCGGCGTCGGCCAGGGCACCGCCGTCGCCCTCGCGCTCGTGCTTCTCGTCGTCGCCGTGGCCGTGCTCCTCATCGCCCGCGCGTGGCGCCCGGCTGCCTGAGCGCCGCCGCGCGTTCTCCCGCGCTCCCCTGGATGTTCTCCCTCGTGCCGCCGCGCACCGGGCGAGGCGAGCGTGCAGTTCTTGCCCTTCCGAGCGGGCTCCGTGGGCACGAAGTGCACACTCGCGGCGCGTTGCGGGGAGAACGCGCTCAGTCGAGGGCGAGCAGGGCGCTCGCGGCGATCGCGAGGGCGAGGCCGGCGTACTGCACGGGTGCGATGCGCTCCTTGAGCACGATGCGCGCCAGGAGGATCGTCCCGATCGGGTAGAGCGCGATCAGGACCGCCATCACCGAGAGGTCGCCGATCCGGACGCCCCAGAGCATGCTGCCGTTCGCGATGGCGTCGACGACGCCGCAGACGATGGCGAGCCGGAGGCCGGCGCGCAGGACCCCGCGGGGTCGGCGCAGCGGGGTGGCACCCGGCGGGTGCTGCGATCGCGCGCGGGATCGGCGCACGAGCCAGATGACCGCGAGGACGCCCGCGATCGTGAACATGATGCTCGCGTTCGCCACACGGTTCGCGACCATCGGGATGAGCCCGGAGTCGTCGGGGGCGCGGTCGATGGCGATGAGGTTCGCGCCGATCATGATCCCCGACCCGACCGCCATCAGCACGGCTCGCACGCTCGGCCGCACGACGCCCTGCTCGGGGACGAAGCCGACGAGACCGACGGCGACGAGGCCGATGGCGAGGCCGAACCAGCCGAGCAGTCCGATCCGCTCGCCGCCGACGACCGCCCAGACGAGGGGGACGACGGCGGAGACGAGCGCGGTGAGCGGCGACAGGATGCTCATGGGGCCGATCGCGAGGCAGGCGTAGAGCAGGCCGAGCGCGGCGGCGCCGAACACGCCGGACAGCGCGCCCCAGCCGACCGCGTCCCAGCTCCAGACTCCCGGGAGGGCGAGCGCGAGCAGGAGGAAGAGCAGGATGCCGATCGCGGCGGCGATGGCGGTCGACAGGATCGCGCCGATGCGCTTCGTCGCGAGCCCGCCGAGGAAGTCGGCGGTGCCGAAGACCAGTGCGCTCCCGAAGCCGACGACGACGGGCAGCAGCGCGAGCATCAGAAGAGCCTAGTCGGGCAGCGCGGCGCGCTCGCCCGGGGCATGCGGCGCGTGCCGCGGGATGAACGCCGCGATCGCGGCGCTCAGCAGCGAGGCGCCGAGCGCGATGAGGAAGGTGAGCTGGAACGCTCCCCGGGTCGGCAGTTCGGCGCCCGCGAACGCATGCGTCAGCGTCGCGAGGATGGCGCCGCCGACGGCGGCCGCGAGCGTCGTGCCGATGGAGCGCATGAGGCTGTTCAGGCCGTTCGCCGCGGCGGTCTCCGTGGCCGGGACGGAGCGCATGATGAGCGTCGGCATGGCGGCGAAGGCGACGCTGATCCCGACGCCGCCGATGAAGCTCGAGACGATCGCGGGCCACACGCTCGAGAAGTCGACGATGACGACGAGGTAGGCGATGGCGACGACGATGCCGCCCGCGACGAGCAGCGCCTTCGGCCCGACGATGCCGATGAGCCGGCCGGCGACGGGCGCGAGCACGAGCATCATGACGCCGAACGGCAGCATCGCGAGGCTCGCGACGAAGAGCGTCTGGCCGAGCCCGACACCCGACTCCGCAGGCAGCTCGATGTACTGCGGGATGATGATGTTGAACGAGAACATCCCGAACGACAGCAGCATCGACGACAGGTTCGTCAGCAGCACGGGACGCCGCACGGCGATCCGCAGATCGACGAGGGGGTTCCGGTCGCGCAGCTCGTACCAGCCCCAGGCGAGCAGCACCGCGACGCCGCCGCCGCCGAGTCCGAGCGTCGCCGGCGAGGCCCAGCCCCACTCGTTGCCGCGCGAGAGCGCGAGCAGCACGCCGACGACGCCGGCGGCGAGGCCGATGGCGCCGACCCAGTCGAAGCGCCCGGGCGTTCTGAGCACGCTGACCGGGACCGCGCCCAGGATGAAGGCGAAGCAGATCGCGCCGAGCGCGCCCGCGATCCAGAAGAGCAGCCGCCAGTCGAGGTGCTCGGCGACGATGGCGCTGAGCGGCAGGCCGATCGCGCCGCCGATGCCCATCGTCGCGCTCATGAGGGCGATGCCGCCCGGGAGCCGGCGCTCGGGGAGCGTGTCCCGCATGATCGAGATGCCGAGGGGGAGAACGCCCATCCCGACGCCCTGCAGGCCGCGCCCGACGATGAGTCCCGCGATGCCCGGCACGGTCGCGGCGATGACGGAGCCGAGCGTCATGACGGCGAGCGTCGCGAGCGCGATCCGGCGCTTGCCGAACATGTCGCCGAGCCGGCCGGCGATCGGCGTCGCGACCGCGGCGGTGAGCAGCGTGATGGTCACGACCCAGGCGGTGTCGGTGCGGGGCGCGTCGAGCAGCTCGGGCAGCTCGCCCTGGATCGGCACGATGATCGTCTGCATGAACGAGGCCGTGAGGCCGCCGAGGGAGAGCGCGGCCGTGATCGCGCGGGCGCTCGGCTGACGACGGAGGCGCTCCCGTTCGCGTTCGTCCACAGCCCGTCCTCGTCGTCGGTGGTCAACCCTAGACTCGCCGCATGACCGCCCCCGGTGCCCTGCAGCACGACGAGCGCGCGCAGCACCTCGAAGTGCTGCAACGCACGTGGGGGTACCCCGCATTCCGCGGCGAGCAGGCGGAGATCATCGCGACGGTCGCCGGCGGCGGGGACGCGCTCGTGCTCATGCCGACGGGCGGCGGCAAATCGCTCTGCTACCAGGTGCCATCGCTCGTCCGCGAGGGCACGGGCATCGTCGTCTCGCCGCTCATCGCGCTCATGCAGGATCAGGTCGACGCGCTCGAGGCGCTCGGCGTGCGCGCCGCCTTCCTCAACTCGACGCAGGACCTCGAGCAGCGCCGGGCGGTCGAGGCGGCGTATCGCGTGGGCGAGCTCGACCTGCTCTACGTCGCGCCGGAGCGCCTCTCCGTGCCCTCGACGGCGGAGCTGCTCGACGC
>JAGIAU010000213.1 GCA_017744755.1 Microbacteriaceae bacterium | reverse complement strand
CGGTAGGGCTGCTGGGCGATGCGGTTCGCCAGTAGCGGCTGGCTTTGGACCTGCGGCGGGGCGCTGCTGCTCGGCGCCTTCGTGCTCGTGGAGCGCCGCGCGGCCGAGCCGGTGCTGCCGCCCGGGATCTTCCGCCGGCCCATCATCGCGGTCTCGGTCGGGCTCGGCCTGCTGCTCGGCATCGCGCTCATCGGTCTCACCGAGTACATCCCGACCTATCTCCAGGTCGGCGCCGGTGCCTCGGCGCTCCTCGGCGGCGCGGCCCTCGCCGCGATGCTCTTCGGCTGGCCCGTCTCCTCGACGATCGCGGGGGCGGTGTACCTGAGTCGCGGCTTCCGGTTCAACATCGTCCTCGGCGCGATCCTCGCGCTCGTCGGCGGCGTCGCGCTCGCGCTGACGGCGCAGTGGCCCTCGCCGTGGATCGTCGCGGTCTGCTGCCTCGTGATCGGCTTCGGCTTCGGCTGGGTCGCGGTGCCGGCGCTCATCGCGGCGCAGGCCACGGTGCCGTGGGAGGAGCGCGGAGTCGCGACCGGCACGGTCATGTTCTCCCGGAACCTCGGCCAGGCGATCGGCGCCGCGATCCTCGGCGCCGTCGCGAACGGCGTCATCGCGCAGCGCGGCGGCGATCCGAGCGAGCCGGACACGATCGTCGCGGCGAGCGAGGTCGTGTTCATCGCCATCGCCGTCGTCCTCGCGGCGCAGCTCCTGCTCTCCTTCTTCGTCCCGCGCGACCGGGCCCTCGCCACGATCGACCCGGTCGCCGAGCGCGAGGCGGCCGAGGAGTCGGTCCTGGGGATCGGCGTCGAGCGCTCGCCGTAGCCGTCCGCGGCGCCGCGGTCCCGGATGCGAGACTGGCGGCATGATCAAGCCGACCGACCGCGGCCTCGAGCTCCCCGCCCCGACGCCGCACCCCGAGCTCGACCAGCTCATCGCGGTCCTCGAGCACCTGCGGGCGCCCGGCGGCTGCGCGTGGGACCGCGACCAGACGCATGCCTCCCTGGTCCGCTATCTCGTCGAGGAGACGCATGAGCTCGTCGACGCGATCGAGGCGGGCGATGACGCGGAGCTCGTGGAGGAGCTCGGCGACGTGCTCTACCAGGTCGTGTTCCATTCGGACATCGCGGCGGAGGAGGGGCGGTTCACGCTCGAGGACGTCGCCCGCCACATGCGCGAGAAGATGGTCGGCCGCCACCCGCACGTCTTCGGCGACGCGGTCGCGGACACCGCGGACGCCGTCGTCGCGAAGTGGGACGAGCTGAAGCGGACGGAGAAGTCGCACCGCACCTCCGTCCTCGACGGCGTGCCGAAGGGCATGCCGGCCCTGGCCCTCGCCGACAAGCTGCTCGGGAAGGCGGAGGGCGTCGGGGTGACGCGTGCGCCCGCCGCGGTCGCCGGCGACGAGGACGCCCTCGGCGACGACCTCCTCGCGATCGTCGCCGGAGCGCGTTCCGCCGGTCTCGACCCGGAGCGGGCGCTCCGCGCCGCGATCCGCCGCCTCGAGGCGGACGTCCGTGCCGCGGAGGGCTCGGTGCAGGCCTGATCGGTCCGCTTCGGCGCCGCCGGACCCGATGTCGGTGGTCCGCCGGATGATGGACGCACATAAGAGGAGTGCCGGCCCCGGAGGGCCTGTGGCCAGGGCCAGGAACGCCGGCATCCGTGGAACAGGGATGCGTCCGCCCGCGAGTCAGGGAGCCCTGCCGTTTGTTCGGCACCGCGGGAGGGGCGTGACGAATCGATGCGCCGGCGACCCGTCGGCGTGGCTCCCGGAGTGAGGATCCCCATGCACGGAATCGACTGGGCCATCGCCCTGCAGCAGTACCGATTCGACGAGGCCCGCTTCGCCGAGCACCTCGAGATCGTCCGCGTCGCGCGCGAGCGCGAGGTCGAGCGGGCGCTCCACCGACCATGCCCGGGACCGTCGCGGCGGCAGCGCCTCACGGCGTTCCTGCTGGGCCGGCGGCGGGTCGCCTGATCGGGTGCGGGGCACGCGCCGTCGGCTGAGAGAATCGACGGGTGGCATCGCAGGTGAACCCGCCCCGCGGGATGCGGGACTTCCTTCCGGCGGAGAAGGCGCGCCGCGAGGCGATCCTCGGCGAGATCCGGGCGAGCTATCGCGCGCACGGCTTCGAGGAGATCGAGACGCCGGTCGCGGAGGACGCCGAGCGTCTGCACGCAGGCCTCGGCGGCGACAACGAGAAGCTCGCCTTCGGCATCCTGAAGCGCGGCGAGGACTTCGAGCGCGCGCTCGCGACGGCGACGAACGCCCTCGACCTCGCCGACCTCGGCCTCCGCTTCGACCTGACGGTGCCGCTCGCGCGGTTCTACGCCACGCACCGGGCTGAGCTCCCCGTCCCGTTCCGCGCGATCCAGATCGCCCCGGTGTGGCGCGCGGAGCGTCCGCAGAAGGGTCGATACCGGCAGTTCGTGCAGTGCGACATCGACGTGATCGGCGAGCCCGGCGTGCTCGCCGAGGTCGAGCTGCTGACGGCGACGGCGGCGACGCTGCGGCGGCTCGGCGTGGAGGGCTTCTCCATCCGCGTGAACGACCGTCGTCTGCTCACGGCCATGCTCCGGACCTTCGGCTTCGCCGAGGCCGAGCACGACCCCGTGCTCGTCACGGTCGACAAGCTCGACAAGATCGGGCCCGACGGCGTCGTCGCGGAGCTGACGGAGCGCGACGCGACGGCGGCCGCGGTCGAGGAGCTGCGGCGGTTCCTGTTCCGCCCGCAGACGCGCGAGCTCCCGCCGTTCGGCGAGGAGCGGATCCGGCGGTCGCTGCCGCAGGGCATCGACGCCGACCCGGCCGTCGCCGTCGTCGTCGCGGAGCTCGCCGCGATCGGCGAGGCGGTCGGCGCCGGGCTCGTGACGTACGACCCCTGGCTCGTGCGCGGCATGGGCTACTACACGGGCCCGATCTTCGAGGTCGTGCACCCCGACCTCGGCTACAGCTTCGGCGGCGGCGGTCGCTACGACGGCATGATCGGCCGCTTCCTCGGCCAGGAGGTGCCGGCCGCCGGCATCTCGCTCGGCTTCGAGCGGCTCGTCGATCTCGTCGCGCCGTCCGACCCGGCGGGGGAGAACGCCGTCGCGATCGTCTACGAC
>JAGIAU010000212.1 GCA_017744755.1 Microbacteriaceae bacterium | reverse complement strand
GGTCAGGGCCGCTCGACTGCAGTTGAAGCTGGCAACGCTGCAGTAGCAGCTCTGAAGAGTGCCCTTACCAAGGCCGGCGTCGCCGAGGAACAGCGCCCCGACGTGCCACGGCTGCGGCGGCACGCTCGCGTAGAGCGCCTCGAGCTCGGCGTCCGAAGGCCGGCCGTCGATGCCGGGCAGCTCGTCGGAGCCGTACCCGACGCCGGGCTCCGGCAGGAACACGCGCCCGATCTCGTACACCGCGAGGTCGGTGAGACCGCGGGCGAGGTTCCGACGGGCGGCGGCCACGAGGCCGGGCCAGAGGCTCGTGCGCAGGAAGGGCAGGGCGCCGTCGAGGGCGTTCGCGAGCCGCATCGCAGGACGGCCGGGCGTCCAGCGCTCCGCGTCCGCCTCGGCCGTGAACGGGTAGGACAGCACCTCCGTGAGACCAGCACCGGCGAGCACGGCTGCGGCCGAGCGGCGCAGGCGCTGCGCCTCCGTGAGGCCGCGGCCGGGCGGGGCGATCGGCAGGGCCGCGGGGATGCGGTCGTAGCCAACGACGCGGGCGACCTCCTCCGCGAGGTCCGCCTTCGTACGCAGGTCCGGGCGCCAGGACGGCGGCGTCACGCTCAGGCTCGCGGTGCTCGACGCGTCGATGAGGCAGCCGACCGCCGCGAGGGCGTGCTGCACCTCCTCGTCCGTGTAGTCGGCGCCGACCAGGCCGTCGACATAGCCGGTGGGGAGCTGGATCGCATGCCGGGTCCCGCCCGCGCGGACCAGGCCGCCGGCGGCATCGTCCGCGACGCCGCCGGCGAGCTCGACGAGCAGGTCGACGACGCGCTGCGCCGCCGCCTCGCCGACCGCGGGGTCGACGCCGCGCTCGAAGCGCTTCGACGCCTCCGACCAGAGCTTGTGCCGGCGCGCGGTGCGCGCGATGGAGACGGGGTCGAAATGCGCCGCCTCGACGAGCACGTCCGTCGTCGCGTCGGTCACCTCGGTCGGCCCGCCGCCCATGACGCCGGCGAGGCCGATCGGGCCGGACTCGTCGGCGATGAGCAGGTCCTCGGCGTGCAGCGCGCGATCCTGGCCGTCGAGCGTCGTGAGCCGCTCGCCCTCGCGCGCGCGGCGCACCGTGATGCCGCCGCGGAGCGTCGCCAGATCGTAGGCGTGCGTCGGCTGGCCGAGCTCGAGCATCACGTAGTTCGTCACGTCGACCGGCAGGGAGATGGAGCGCACCCCCGCGAGCCGCAGGCGCGCGACCATCCAGGCGGGCGTCGGCCGCGTCATGTCGACGCCGCGGACGACGCGCGCGGTGAAGGCGTCGCAGCCGACGTTCCCGCGGATCGGGGCGCCGTCGGCGAGGACGATCGGGAAGCGGCTGGGCGAGGCCGGACGGTCGGGGGCGCCGGTTCCGACGGGCTCGACCGGCTCCGCCTGCTCGACGAGCTCGACCGGCTCCACGAGCTGGGTCGCGGCGAAGGCGGCAGCGCGCTCGACGAGCCCCGCCTCGAGCGCCGGGTCGCGGTACGCCGCCCCCGTCGAGTGCGAGTACTCGCGGCCGACGCCGCGGATCGACAGCGCGTAGCCGCGGTCCGGGGTGACGTTGATCTCGACGGCGGCGTCGGCGAGGCCGAGGATCGGCATCAGATCGGTCCCGGGGGCGACGTCGATGCCGCGCCGGGTCAGCACGATGATGCCGCCGTGGTCGTCGCCGAGGCCGAGCTCCCGCTCGGAGGCGATCATGCCGTCGGAGGTATGGCCGTAGGTCTTCCGCGCGGCGATCAGGAAGGGCTGCTCCGGGGTCGGCCCGGGCAGCACCGCGCCGGGCAGCGTGACGGCGACGAGGTCGCCCGCCTCGAAGTTGTGGGCGCCGCAGACGATGCCGCGCGGCTCCGCCTCGCCGACGTCGACCTGGCACCAGTTGATGGTCTTGCCGTTGGACTGCGGCTCGGGCTCCTTCGACAGGACCCGGCCCGCGACGACGGGACCCGTCACGCCGAAGGCGTGGACGGTCTCCTCCTCGAAGCCGACGCGCACGAGCGCCTCGTGCAGGTGGTCGAGGGTGACGTCCTCGGGCAGGTCGACGACCTCGCCGAGCCAGCTCACCGGAATGCGCATCTCAGATCACCTGTCCGAACTGACGGGAGAAGCGCACGTCGCCCTCCACCATGTCCCGCATGTCGTTGAGCCCGTGACCGAACTGGAGCGTTCGCTCGATCCCGAGGCCGAACGCGAACCCCTGATACTCGTCGGGGTCGACGCCCGCCGCGCGCAGCACGTTCGGGTTCACCATCCCGCAGCCGCCCCACTCGACCCAGCGCGCGCCGCCCCTCGCGTTCGGCTGCCAGACGTCCATCTCGGCGCTCGGCTCCGTGAAGGGGAAGAAGTTCGCGCGCAGCCGGATCTGCGCGCCCTCGCCGAACAGGGCGCGGGCCAGATGCTCGAGCGTGCCGCGCAGATGCGCCATCGTGAGGCCCCGGTCGATCGCGATGCCCTCGAGCTGGTGGAAGACGGGCGTGTGGGTCGCGTCGAGGTCGTCCGTGCGGAACACGCGCCCGGGCGACACGACGTAGAGCGGCAGGTCGCGGCTCAGCAGCGAGCGGATCTGCACGGGGCTCGTCTGCGTGCGCAGCACGAGGTGGCGCTCGACGGGGTCGACCCAGAACGTGTCGGCCTCGCCGCGCGCCGGGTGGTCGGCGTCGATGTTCAGCGCGTCGAAGTTGAACCACTCCGACTCGAGCTCCGGCCCGTCGCCGATCTCCCAGCCCATGCCGATGAAGAGGTCGCCCATGCGCTCCATGAGCATGCTGAGGGGGTGGCGGGCGCCCTGGCGCTGCCGGACCGGCAGCGCCGTGACGTCGAGCGCCTCGGACTCGAGCCGCGCGCGCTCCTCGGCGACCAGGACGACGGCCTCCTGCGCCTCGAGCGCCTGCGAGATCGCGGCGCGCGCCTGGCCGACGAGCTTCCCGGCGGCGGAACGCTCCGGGCCGGGCAGCTCCTTGATCGCCGCGTTGAACTGGGCGACCGGGCTGGCCTCGCCGAAGTGGGCGGTGCGCGCGGCGCGGAGGCTCGCGGAATCGCTCGCGGCCTCGATCGCGGCGACCGCCGCGGTCACGGCCGCGGCGACGGCGTCCTCGGTGATGGGGCTCGACACGAGGGTCGAGTTTACCGGGCGCCCTTCGACTCGCTTCGCTCGCTCAGGGAGCCAGTTCGACTCGCTTCGCTCGCTCAGGGAGCC
>JAGIAU010000211.1 GCA_017744755.1 Microbacteriaceae bacterium | reverse complement strand
GCGTCACGGGGACGAACGGCAAGACCTCGACCGTCCAGCTCCTCGCCCAGGCGTGGGAGCTGCTCGGCCGCCGCGCCGCGACGATCGGGACGCTGGGCGCCGCGATGCACGGCGACGAGCTGACGCTGAACGGCTACACGACGCCACCGGTCACCCGGCTGCACGAGCTGCTCGCCGGATTCCGGGACCGCGGCGCGACGCGCGTCGGCCTCGAGGTGTCCTCGCACGCGCTCGAGGAGCGGCGGGCGGCCGGTGTCGAGTTCGACGCGGTGCACTTCTCCAACCTCACGCGCGACCACCTCGACTATCACGGCTCGATGGAGCACTACGCGGCGCAGAAGGCGAAGATCTACGACCTGCCGGGCAAGGCGGGCGCCGCGCCGCTCGCGATCGGGAACCTCGACGACGACTTCGTGCGCTCGCTCCTGGAGCGCCTCCCCGCGGAACGCGCTCGCGTCGGCCTGAGCTCCCGAGGCGCGGCCGGCGCGGAGATCCGCGCGGAGGGGCTGCGCTTCGCCATCACGGGCACGACGTTCGACCTCATCGACGAGGCGCCCGACGGCGGGCGCGTGACGGTCACGTCGCCGCTCATCGGCCGGTTCAACGTGGACAACCTCCTCGCCGCCGTCGCCGTCCTCCGTCGCGTCGACCGCGTGCCGCTCGCCGATGCCGCCGCGGTCATCCCCTCGCTGCAGCCGCCGAACGGCCGCATGTGGCGCATCCGCCCCGACGACTCGCTGCCGACGGTCGTCGTCGACGCGGGGCACACGCCCGACGCGATGCGGCAGGCGCTCTCGGCCATCCAGGAGTACGGCTTCGGGCGCGTCATCAGCGTGTTCGGCGCGACGGGCTCGCGCGACGCCGGCAAGCGGCCCGAGATGGCGCGGGCCGTCGAGGCGCGCTCCGACGTCGTCATCGTCACCGACGACGACGTGCACGACGAGCCGGGCGACGAGATCGTCGCGCAGCTCCTCGGCGCGATGGCCGACCCGGGCGCGCCGACCGTGATCCGCGACCGCGCCGCCGCGGTCGAGCACGCGATCCGGCTCGCCGGCCCCGAGGACGTCGTCATGCTGCTCGGCAAGGGGCACGAGCCGATGCAGATCGTCGCGGACCACGTCGAGATCCCCTATTCGGACATCGAGACGGCGCAGAACGTCCTTGCGCGCGTCGCGGCCGAGCGCCGCCGCTGACCGGCTCGCAGCCCCTAGATTGGGGGACGAGGATTCGGGGGGATCATGAGCGACACGACGGCGTCCGGGCCGGTCCCGGGCTGGTACGGGGATCCGAGCACGCCGGGCCAGGCCCGATGGTGGGACGGCGTGCAGTGGACGGCCGACGTCCGCCCGCTCGAGCAGCCGGCGGCGGCACCGGTCGCCGCCGCCCCCGCGCAGCCGACCATCCAGGAGGCCGTCGAGGCGGCCAAGGCGAAGGCGGCGGCGCAGAACCAGGCGCAGGAGCCGTCCGCGCAGGCGTTCGCGGAGGCCGCGCGCCTCGCGGAGGCCTATCAGCCGCCCGGCGGCCATCCCGAGTTCACCATGCCGGCCAGGACGCTGAGCTTCGATGAGCGGCCGACGTTCGCCGACCACCGCGACATGCGTCTCGCGTCGAACGGCGCCGGCCGCGCCGCCGTCGCCTTCCTCATCCTCGGCCTCATCCTCGCCGCGATCGGCATCGTCTGCTCGATCGCCGGGGTGCTGTCGTTCATCCCGCAGCTCGTGCCGATCTCGCTCGCGGCCGGCGCCGTGCTCCTCGCGCTCGCGGCGCTGCTCGGCCTCATCGGCGTGTTCCTCCCGAACCGGCCGAAGGGCGGCGCCGCCATCGCGGTCGTCCTGTCCCTCGCGGCCGGCGCGGGGGCGTGGTTCGGCTTCCCGGGCGTGTTCGCCGACTTCCAGCGCACGCTGCCGGGGTTCCCGGAGACGACGATCGCGTACCTGACCTCCGGTTCGGTGTGCCCGCCCGAGCTGGCGGACCGCATCACGGAGGGGCTGGGCGACGGAGCCGTGCTCGGCGGCGTCGGCGGCTCGGATGCCGCCCTCACGGCGGTCCTCGGCGAGATCGCGGACATCCCGGCCGACCTGGCATCGGTGCGCGGCGACGCGCTGTGCGTCGTGCGGCTCAGCGGCGAGCAGGTCTCCGAGATCGACGGCTCGACGACGGAGATCGAGGGCGTCGGGGTGCTCGCCGTGCGCGAGGTCTCGGCGGCGCGGCTCGGCGCCGCGCTGACGGCCGCCGGCTACGTCGATCTGCTCGCCCTCGCGGATCCGGCCGCGGCGCCGACGGACGCCGCGGCTCCGGCGCCCGAGGCGACTCCCGCTCCCACGGAGGAGCCCGAGGCGACGGAGTCGCCGTTCGAGGGGACCTGGGCGAAGGGCGACCTGCTCGGCGCCGGCACGGGCGAGCCCATCGAGGTCGTCCTGCTCGGCTCGCGCGATGCGGTCGAGGACGCGGCGTCGCTCGGCGTGCAGGCCGTCGTCCTCCGGTTCACGATCACGCAGGTGCCGGCCGTCCCGCCCGCCGCCTGAGGCCTTCCGCCGCGGCGGTGGCGGTCCAGGGAAGGGGCTCCTGCGCCGGGAGGGTGTTCTGCGCGGCGAATCCCCTCCGTAGGGAGGAATCCCCTCCGCCACGGGCCCGCCCGCACTCGCGGTGCGGCCCTAGCGCGCCGAGATCTCCTCGATGAGCTTCATGACGGCGGGATCGGCGAGCGTCGTCGTGTCGCCGATCGGGCGGCCCTCGGCGACGTCGCGGAGCAGGCGGCGCATGATCTTGCCGGAGCGGGTCTTCGGCAGCTCGCTGACGACGTAGACCTGGCGGGGCCGGGCGATCGCGCCGATCTCTTTCGCGACATGCGCGCGCAGCAGCTCGGAGAACTCCGAGTCGGAGTGCTCGGCCCGCCGCGACTGCTTGATGATCACGTAGGCGACGACGGCCTGGCCGGTGGTCTCGTCGGAGGCGCCGACGACCGCCGCCTCGGCGACGACGGGGTTCGCGACGAGCGCCGACTCGATCTCGGTCGTCGAGAGGCGGTGGCCGGAGACGTTCATGACGTCGTCGACGCGGCCGAGCAGCCAGATGTCGCCGTCCTCGTCGACGTGGGCGCCGTCGCCGGCGAAGTAGACCCACTTGCCCTCGTCGGGCTTGGAGAACTTCGACCAGTACGTCTCGACGTAGCGGTCGTGGTCGCCCCAGATGCCGCGGAGCATCGACGGCCACGGCTCGGTGATCGCGAGCAGGCCGCCGTTC
>JAGIAU010000210.1 GCA_017744755.1 Microbacteriaceae bacterium | reverse complement strand
GTTCCGCCGGGCGGAGGACGCCGAGGACCGGCTCACGACCTGAGGCGCACCCAGCCGTCCACTGCCTCGAACTCGACGATCAGCCGGTCGGCGTCCGTGCGTTCGTCGTCCAGGTCCGCGGCCGCGCCTGGGATGCGCGACGATGGACGCATGCCCGGCGGCGCGAAGGACAGCAGGCCGCTCGCCGACCGTCTGCTCGCCGTGCTCGACGCCTTCGACCGCGCCGGCACGACGGAGCTCGCGCTCGGGGAGATCGCGGCCCGGGCGAGCCTGCCGCTCGCGACCGCGCACCGGCTGGTGGGTCGGCTCGTGGCCTGGGGCGGTCTGGAGCGGACGCCCGCGGGCGGCTACCAGCTCGGCCGCCGGATCTGGCGGCTCGGCACCCGCTACCCCGAGGCGCGGACGCTGCGGCAGGTCGCGCTGCCGTTCCTCGAGGATCTGCTCGCCCTCACGAGGCAGAACGTGCAGATCGCGGTCCTCGACGGCCTCGCCGCACTCTACATCGAGCGGCTGACGGCGCGGGACTCGGTCGTCGTGCTCGCCGACGTCGGCCGTCGGCTCCCGCTGCATGCGACCGGGGTGGGGCTCGTGCTGCTCGCGTTCGCGCCGCGGCGGCTGCTCGACGAGGTGCTGGAGGCCGGCCCGCGCCGCTACCTCGATGCGACGATGACGACGGAGGCGCAGCTGCGTCCCCGGCTGGAGCGGATCGTGCGCGAGGGCGTCGCGACGACGCGGGACGAGATGACGGCCGGCTCGGCCTCGGTCGCCGCGCCCGTCCGGGACGCCTCCGGCGGCGTCGTGGCCGCGGTGTCGATCATCGTGCCGAGCGACGCCCCCGTCGACCCGCGCTACGAGCTCGCGGTGCGCCTCGCCGCGCACGGGATCTCGCGCGGACTCGGCTGGGCGCCGTAGCGGGGGCGCAGCCCAGTCCGTTCTGCCGCGTTCTTTCACTGAGTGAAAATCGGCTCGCGGGCAGAACCCCTCCGCGAGAGGGTCGAGAGAACTGGCCCACGAAGGAGTCGACCATGACCAGCAGCCCCGCGACCGCCCGCACCCGCGTCGCCATCATCGGCGCCGGCCCCGCCGGCCTGCTGCTCGCCGCCCTGCTGCACCGCGACGGCATCGACTCGATCGTGATCGACAGCCGCAGCCGCGAGGAGATCGAGCGCACCATCCGCGCCGGCATCCTCGAGCAGGGCACGGTCGAGACGCTCCGCGAGCTCGGCGGCACCCGCGTCGACGCGGTCGGGCACCGGCACGACGGGATCGAGCTGCGCTGGGACGGCGTCGGGCACCGCATCGACTTCCAGGCGCTCGTCGGCCGCGCCGTCTGGCTCTACCCGCAGCACGAGGTGCTCATCGACCTCCTCGCCAAGAACCTCGCCGACGGCGTCGACCTCCGCCTCGGCGTCACCGCGCTCGGGATCGACGGCGCGGAGACCGAGGCGCCGCTCGTGCGCGCCACCGGGGCCGACGGGACGCCGCTGGAGATCCATGCGGACATCGTCGTCGGCGCGGACGGATCGCGCTCCATCGCCCGCGAGGCCGTGACCGGCTCGCTCACCGGCGGCTACTTCCGCGAGTACCCCTTCGCGTGGTTCGGCATCCTCTGCGAGGCGCCGCCCTCGGCGCCCGAGCTCATCTACTCGACGACGCAGCGCGGCTTCGCGCTCATCTCGCAGCGCTCCCCCGAAGTGCAGCGGATGTACCTCCAGTGCGAGCCGACGATGGACCCCGCCGAATGGTCCGACGCGTTCATCTGGGACGAGCTGCAGGCGCGCGTCGGCGGCGGGCTGCACGAGGGCACGATCTTCCAGCGCGACGTGCTGCGCTTCCGCTCCTTCGTCGCGCACCGGCTGCGCACCGGCCGCGCGTTCCTCGTCGGCGACGCCGCCCACACCGTGCCGCCGACCGGGGCGAAGGGCATGAACCTCGCCGTCGCCGACGTGCTCCTCCTGCATCGCGCCATCGCCGACTTCGTCGCGACCGGCTCCGAGGCCGGCCTCGACGCCTACGAGCCGACCGCCCTGCAGCGCATCTGGAAGGCCGAGCACTTCTCCTACTGGATGACCGTCATGCTGCACGCCGCCCCCGGCGCGACCGAGTTCGACGAGCGCCGCCGCCTCGCCGAGCTCGAGCTCGTCGCGACCTCCGCCCACGGCAGCGCGTTCCTCGCCGAGGCGTACACCGGCTGGCCGCTCCGCGGCTGAGCGGCGGACGACGGACGGCGGACGCGGAGAACGCCCTCCCGCTCGCGCGGCGCGCGCGCCCGCCCCGGCTCAGGCCGCGGCGCCGCGCTTCGCGCGCTGGATCTGCTCGTAGACGTGCGTCCGCAGCTCCGTGAAGCGGGGCAGGGCGCGCGTGCCGATCTGGTCGCGCTCGGCGGGCAGGTCGATCGCGAGGTCCTCCTGCACGGTGGTCGGGGACATGGACAGCACGACGACCCGCTCGCCGAGGTAGACCGACTCGTCGATGTCGTGCGTGACGAAGAGCACGGTGACGCCGAAGGTCGCCCAGATCTGCCGGACCAGGTCCTCGAGGTCGGCGCGGGTCTGCGCGTCGACCGCGGCGAACGGCTCGTCCATGATGAGCACCTCGGGCCCGTACGCGACGGCGCGGGCGATGGCGACGCGCTGCTGCATGCCGCCGGAGAGCTGCCACGGGTACTTGTTCGCCGCCGCCGAGAGCCCGACGGCCTCGAGCGCCTCGGCGACCTTCGCCCGGCGCTCCGCCTTGGGCAGCGTCCGCAGGAGCGGGAGCTCGACGTTCCGCCGCACCGTCATCCACGGCATGAGGCTGCGGCCGTACTCCTGGAAGACCACGGCCATCTTCTTCGGCGGCGCCGTGACGCGGGCGCCGTCGAGCTCGACCGTGCCGCCGCTCGGCTCGAGGAGGCCGGCGATGCACTTGAGGAGCGTCGTCTTGCCGCAGCCGGACGGGCCGACGATGCAGACGAGCTCGCCCTGCCGCGCCGAGAACGTGATGTCCTCCAGCGCCACGAAGTCGCCGTACGCCTTCCGGAGGTGGTCGACGGTCAGCAGCTGGCCGGAGGCGGTGTCGAGGATCTCAGGCACGTTCGGCCCCTTTCAGTCCGTGGTACCAGCCGAGCACCCACCGCTCGGCCAGCTGGAACACGATGGCGAGCAGCACGCCGATGAGGCCGAGCAGGACGACCCCGCTCCACATCTCGGCGTACTGGTAGTTCGTCTGGAAGACGAGGATCTGGTAGCCGATCCCGGAGGACGACGAGGACATCTCGGAGATCACCATGAGGATGAG
>JAGIAU010000020.1 GCA_017744755.1 Microbacteriaceae bacterium | reverse complement strand
GGCCCGCCGTCCCAGCCGGTCGCGCCGAGCGCGGCGGCGCCCGAGCCGCCGGTCCCGCCGGAGCCGTCCCCCGGCGCCGCGGGCGCGACCGCGGCGAGGCCGACCGGATCGCTGATCGAGCCGTCCTCCTCGCCGTCGGCGTCGAGCGCGCCCCCGTCGGTCACCGTGTAGGCGACCTCGAGCACGGCGCCGTCCCACTCGACCACGGCTCCCGCGATCGGCGTGGCCGGCGAGTCCTTGTAGGGCAGGTAGTCGTGCGCCGGGTCGAGCCCGGTCCAGCGCAGCACGACCGGCACGGAGGCGCCGACGCCGCAGCCGGAGAGCTCGAACGACAGGAGCCCGGTCGGCAGCTCGCTGCCGACCGGCGGATCGGCGAGACCGGTGTCGCCGATGACGCAGCTCGTGCCGCGCACGTCGAGGACGACGGCGCCGAGGACGTTCGCGGTCTGCCGGAGGGGGAAGCCGGAGGCCTGGCCCTGCGCGTCCTGGAACCCGGCCCGCTCGACCGTGACGGTGAGCACGGCGGTGTAGCCCTCGGGGTCGAGGCCGCTGACCGTCACGAGCCCCGCGAGGCCGAGCGAGGCCGTCCCCGCCGTCGTGGCGACCTGATAGCTCGCCACCGGGTCGTAGTTCGTGATGAGGATGGTGAACGACTCGATCCCGGGGGTCGGCGCCGCGAACGTCGGGACCGTCCCGGCCGGTCCGAGCGCCCACTGCGCGTAGAGCGTCGCGTCGGCCTCGAAGGCGTAGGTCGCGCCGTCCGCGTAGTCGGAGCCGCCGATCCCGTCCTCCGTCGTGCTCCAGCCCGCGAAGACGTGCTGCGCCGGCGCGGCGAACGTGCTCGCGCTGAGCGCGGCGCCGGAGCCCCAGTCGCGCGTCTGCGCGTTCATCGTCCCCGTGCCGCCGTTCGCGTCGAAGGTCACCGTGACCGGCACGAGCGCCCACTGCGCGTAGAGGGTCGTGGAGGCCTCGAAGGCGTAGCTCGCCCCCTCGGCATAGTCGTCACCCGAGCCGTCCTGGAGCGTGCTCCAGCCCGCGAAGACGTGGTGCTCGGGCGCGACGAAGCCGAGCGCGGTGAGCGGCGCCTCGGAGCTCCAGTCGCGGACCTGCGGGGCCATGATCCCGGTGCCGCCGTTCGGGTCGAACGCGACCGTGATCGGCACCGGCGTCCACTGCGCGTAGAGCGTGACGTCCTGCTCGAAGGCGTAGTCGGCACCGCCCGGGTAGCCGTCGCCCGAGCCGTCCTCGGCCGTGTTCCAGCCGGCGAAGGCGTGGCCGGTCGGCGGGGTGAACGTGCTGCCGCTCAGCGCGGCGTCCGCGCCCCAGTCGCGCACCTGCGACGCCATGCTCCCGCTGCCGCCGTTCGGATCGAAGGTCACGGTCACCGGCACGAGCGCCCACTGCGCGTAGAGCGTCCCGGCCGCGTCGAGGGCGATGTCGTCGCCGGGGGCGTAGGCGTCGCCGGCGCCGAGCGGGTCGGTGTTCCACCCGACGAAGACGTGGTGGGCGCGCGCGAAGCCGTTGGACGGCACGGTCGCCGTGCTGTACGGCAGGCCGGAGAGCGACGCGACGGCGCCGCTGTCGGCGCCGTTGCCGTCGAAGGCGATGACGACGGGCTCCTGGACGAGGAAGGACTCCGTGGCCGGCGTGAAGCCGGGGGCCGACGCCGTGATCGTGCAGGTGCCGGCGGCCGGGAGCGTGAGCACGCCGCCGATCGGCGTCACCGTGCACACGGCGGGCGTCGCCGAGGTGAAGCTCACCGTGCTCGGTGCGACGGCCTCGAGTGCCGGGCTCGTGCCGACGAGCTGCGTGCCCGGATTCGGGAAGGCGAGACCCGGCTCCTGCTCGTCCGGACCGAGCACGATCCATTGCAGCGTGATCTCGGTGCTGTCCCCGAGGGGGCACGGCTCGTACGAGACGTAGGGGAGGTCGCACTGGCCGAGGGTGCCGAGATCGTCGACGCTGAAGACGACTGTCACGAGGCCGGACTCGCCGTCGTCGAGGAGCCTGGGGCCGAGGATCTGGACCGCGTTGAGGACGGTGTTCAGCCCGTTGATCGAGCAGTCCATCGACAGATGCGTGTCGGTGATGATCGTGCTCGCTGCGCAGTCGGGGGACACGAGCGCGCTCAGCGCGGCGGCGTTCAGCAGGACGCGGTGCGCCCCCGAGTTGTCGAGCGACAGCTCGGCGTGCGCGATGTAGGAGTCCTGGTTGATGAACTCCTGGTCGAACATGCTCAGCGAGGCGGTGAAGTCGCCGAGCGCATTGATCGTAGCGCTGTAGTCATCGGAGTCCTGGCCCTGGACGAGCGCGAAGGGCGCGGTGTTCAGCACCACGACGTCGAAGACGACCTCCGCCGTGGTGTCCGGCAGCCCGGACGCCGCGTCGGAGAAGCGGAACACCGCCGTGGTGTAGCCGTCGCCGTCGGCCGTCGTGTCGACCGGCCCGGACAGGAACTCGCCCTGGATCGGGAGCAGGAGGTCGGGGAGCTCGAGCGCGTAGCCGCTTGCGGGATCGTAGGTGTTCTCGCAGGGCAGCGTGATCCAGCGCTCCTGGCCCTCGGTCAGCTCGGTCTGCCGGAGCCGGATGGACTCCCCCAGCCTCGTGCAGCCGAGGAATTCGACCGTGGTCGACTCGGTCAGCGGCGCGAGCGTCGCGAGCTCGAAGCCGGTGGTGGTCTGCTCGTATCCGACGACGTGCGGCACAGTCGGGGCGAACACGGGCCGCGTCCAGTGCGCCTCGAAGTCGAGCGCTCCGCTCGTGCCGGCCGGGATCGTCACGTCGACGGCCGGCGCCGAGATGCCGAGCGCCGCGCTCGTCCAGCCCGCGAAGGCGTGGCCCGCGAGCGTCGGGGCGCTGAGGACGACCGTGTCCGCGACGGTGTACGTCGCCGGGTTCGTCGCGGTCCCGCCCTGCAGCTCGTAGGTGATCGAGTACGGCACCGGCGCCCACTGGGCGTACACCGTCTGGCCGAGCAGCGCGAAGGGATACGGGTTCACGAGGTCGAGGGCGGTGCCGCTGCCGTCCGGCGCGCTGTTCCAGCCGGTCAGCACGTAGTGGTCCCGCGTCGTGGCGGGCGGCGTCGGCACCGCGTCCGAGGCGCCATGCTGGGCGGCGACGCCGCCGCTGCCGCCGTTCGGATCGAAGCAGAGGGCGCCTGGCGCGGCGGCGCTCGGGTAGCCGCGGAACTCGGGGAACGTGACGCCCGCCGTGTCGCAGGCGAAGCGCAGCACGCCTCGCCCGTTCGGCTGCGAGGGCAGGCCCGCCTGCGCGCGCACGATCTCCGTGTAGAAGCTGTTGTCGGCGGTGCCGTTCCAGTACGAGCCCGCGAAGGACGGCGGCGCGCCGAGGAACGTCACGTACTGCGGGGCGGCGTAGACGCTCCAGAACGCCTGGCTGCCGATCCAGGTCACGCTCGCCGGCACCGTGATCTGCGTCGCCGTCGTCTGGTAGAAGGCCTGGGCCCCGATCGTGACGACGCCGGACGGGATCACGAGCATCGTCCCGCCGAAGCCGATCTGACCGGCTTCCGACGGCGCGAAGGCGTTCGCCCCGATGCCCGTGACCGTGTAGGTCGTCCCGTCGTGCGTGACCGTGCCGGGGATGGTCGTCACCGTGCCGGTCGGACCGCTCACGATGCCGGCGCCGGCGCCGGGGTTCGCCTCGTCGGCCGTGAACGTGTAGCCGCCGTCGGTCCACGTGATCTCGGCCGCCGCCGCGGGCGAGGCGATGCCGACGATGCCGGCCGCCGCCGCGAGCACGCCGATGACCAGTGTGCGCGTCACAGCGCCCCGCACCCGATTCGCACCCACTGGAGTCCCCATCCCGTCCCGTCGGCCGCATCCGGCCTGGTGCGAGGATACTGGAACGGACGGTCCAGGACGTGACCGAATCCGGCCGTCCAGATCCGGCCAGAGCCGGCGCGAATCGCCGAGGGATCAGGCGGAACGCGCGGCGCGGCGCGCCCGCTGCGCGACCGGGTCCGGCACGGGCAGGGACGCGAGCAGGCGCTGCGTGTACGGCTCCGTGGGCGCGTGCAGCACGGCCGAGGTCGGGCCCTCCTCGACGATCTCGCCCTTGTAGAGCACGATGACGCGGTCGGCGACCTGGTCGACGACCGCGAGGTCGTGCGTGATGAAGAGGGAGGCGAAGCCGAAGCGCTCGCGCAGCTCGCCGAAGAGCTCGAGCACGGCCGCCTGCACGGAGACGTCCAGAGCCGAGGTCGGCTCGTCGGCGATGAGCAGATCGGGGCCGAGGATGAGGCCGCGCGCGAGCGAGGCGCGCTGACGCTGGCCGCCGGAGAGCTCGTGCGGGAAGCGGTCGGCGTAGGCGCGCGGGAGGCGCACCGCCTCGAGGAGCTCCTCCACCCGCTGCCGCGCCCCGGCGCGTTCCTCCGCCGTGCCGTGCACCTGGATCGGCTCGGCGATCGCGTGGCCGATCGTCATCAGGGGGTTGAACGAGGTGCCCGGATCCTGGAAGACGAAGCCGAGCCGCCGGCGCTGCGGACGGAACCGCCGCTCCCCCGCCTCGGCGAGGTCGACGCCGAGGACCTCGAGCGAGCCGCCGCTCACCGGCGCGAGCCGGGCCATCGCGCGGCCGATCGTCGTCTTGCCGGAGCCCGACTCGCCGACGAGGCCGAGGACCTCGCCCGGGGCGATCTCGAACGACGCGTCGGGGACGGCGACGAACGGCTTGCGGCCGAGGCGGCCGGGGTACTCGATGCGGAGATGCTCGGCACGGACGACGGGGGCCTGAGCCTGCGCGCGCTCCCGCCCTTCGACTCGCTCCGCTCGCGCAGGGGACCAGGAGGGGCCGGCGGAGAGCCTCGGCACCGCCGCGAGCAGCTGCTGCGTGTACGCGTCCGCGGGCTGGGCGAAGAGCCGCTCGACGGGCGCCTCCTCGACGATCCTCCCGCCGTTCATGACGATGACGCGGTCCGCGAGGTCGGCGACGACGCCCATGTTGTGCGTGATGAGCACGACGGTGGCCCCGAACTCGTCGCGGCAGCGCCGCAGCAGCAGACGCAGGATCTGCGCCTGCACGGTGACGTCGAGCGCCGTCGTCGGCTCGTCGGCGACGATGACGGCCGGACCGAGGATGAGCGCCATCGCGATGACGATGCGCTGCTTCTGCCCGCCGGAGAACTGATGCGGGAAGTAGTCGATCCGCGCTTCCGGCTCGGGGATCCCGACGCGGCGGAGCATCTCGATCGCCTGCGCCCGCGCCGCCCGCCGCGAGACCTTCCCATGCGCCCGCAGACCCTCCGCGATCTGCCAGCCGACCGTGTAGACGGGGTTCAGCACGCTCGAGGGCTCCTGGAACACCATGGCGGCGTGGACGCCGCGGATCGCGCGCAGCTCCCGCGGGGGCGCGCTCGCGACGTCGTCGCCGGCCACGATGACCTGGCCCGAGAGCGCAGCCGTCTCCGGCAGCAGGCCGAGGATGGAGCGCGCCGTGACCGTCTTCCCGGAGCCCGACTCGCCGACGATCGCGAGGATCTCCCCCGGCTGGACCTGCAGCGAGACGCCGTCGACGGCGACGACGTCGCCGCCGTCGGTGGCGAACGCGACGCGCAGCTCGCGGATGTCGACGACCGGGCCGGGCTGCCGGGGAGCACGTTCGGCGCTCATCGCTGCTTCGCCTTCCGTCGGGCGCGCAGGCGCGGGTCGGCGAGGTCGTTGAGGCTCTCGCCGACGAGGGTCAGGCCGAGGACGGTGAGCACGATGGCGATGCCGGGGAAGACCGACGTCCACCAGATGCCGCTCGTCACGTCGGAGCGGGCGCGGTTCAGGTCATAGCCCCACTCGGCCGCGGCGGTCGGCTCGATGCCGAAGCCGAGGAAGCCGAGCGCCGCGAGCGTGAGGACCGCCTCCGCCGCGTTGAGCGTGAAGATGAGCGGGAGCGTGCGCGTCGAGTTCCGCAGCGCATGCACGAACATGATGCGCGCCGAGGAGGCGCCGACGACCTGCGCCGACTCGACGTACGCCTCCGACTTCACCCGGACGACCTCGGCGCGGACGACGCGGAAGTACTGCGGGATGAAGATGACCGTGATCGAGATCCCGGCTGCGAGGATGCCGGACCACAGGCCCGACTGGCCGCCCGAGATGACGATCGCGGCGACGATCGCGAGCAGGAGCGACGGGAAGGCGTAGACCGCATCCGCGACGACGACGAGGACGCGGTCGAGCCAGCCGCCGAGGTAGCCGGAGAGGAGGCCGAGCAGCACGCCGACGACGATGGACAGCACGACGCCGACGACGATGACGAGCACGGCGGTGCGCGCGCCCCAGATGAGCCGCGACAGCACGTCGTAGCCGCCGACCGTCGTGCCGAACCAGTGCGCAGGCGACGGCGACTGCTGGGCGCCGAAGTTGCCGGACGCGTCGCCGAGCTGCGCGTAGCCGTACGGCGCGAGCAGCGGCGCGAAGACCGCGGCGAGGACGACGACGCCGACGAGGACGAGGCCGGTCACCAGCATGCCGCGCTGGAGGCCGACCGACTGGCGGACCTGGCGGATCAGCGGGAGGCGCCCGACGCGGGCGGAGAGCGCGCTCATCAGTACCTCACCCGGGGGTCGATCGCCGCGGCGATGAGGTCGACGACGAAGTTCGTGAGGGCGACGATGACAGCGAGCAGGGCGACGATGCCCTGCACGGCGACGAAGTCGCGCGCCGCGAGGAACTCGGCGAGCTCGTACCCGAGCCCGCGCCACTCGAACGTCGTCTCGGTCAGCACGGCGCCGCCGAGCAGCATCGCGACCTGGAGGCCGATGACGGTGATGATCGGGACGAGCGCGGGGCGGTAGGCGTGCTTCGTCGTGAGGCGGAACTCGCTCACGCCGCGCGAGCGGGCCGCGTCGACGTAGCCGGTGCCGAGCGTCGAGATGACGTTCGTGCGGACGAGCCGGAGGAAGATGCCGCCGGTCAGCAGGCCGAGCGCGATCGCCGGGAGCACCGCGTGCGAGAGCACGTCGCCGACGAGCGCCGGGTTCCCCGACCGGATGGCGTCGATGAGGTAGATGCCCGTCGCGCCGTCGACGCGGTCGAGGGCGATGACGCCGCGCGGACTCGCGCGGCCCGAGGGCGGCAGCACCTGCAGCCAGACGGAGAACACGAGCTTCAGCACGAGGCCCGCGAAGAACACGGGGGTCGCATAGCAGAGGATGGCGAACACGCGGAGCGCGGCGTCGCCCCAGCGGTCGCGGAGCTTCGCGGCGAGCATGCCCAGCGGGATGCCGACGAGGAGCGCCACGATGAGCGCGTACACGGCCAGCTCGAGGGTCGCGCCGCCGTAGCGCAGCAGGACGTCGACGACGGGCTCCCGGTTGCCGGTCAGGGTCGTCCCGAAATTGCCGGTGAAGACCTGGCCGAGGTACTCGAAGTACTGGATCCACAGCGGGCGGTCGTAGCCGGCCTGGTGGATGAGCTCCTGGAGCTGGTCCGGCGGGAGCTTGCCGCCGAGGGCGGCGGTGATCGGGTCGCCCGTGACCCGCATGAAGAGGAAGACGAGCGAGACGAGGATGAAGATCGTCGGGAAGATGAGCAGGAAGCGCACCAGGACGTAGCGCCAGAGCCCCTTCACGCAGTCATCCTCTCAGATCGCTCGATTCGCAGCGCATCGGCCGCGTGTCCATGCCGAAGGGGGCCGCCCGGCCGGGCGACCCCCTCCGCTGTGCAGTGCGTTCTGCTCAGCCCTTGACGAGCGGGGCGAAGCGGAACTTGAAGGAGCCGTCGAGCGTGGCGCCCGACACGTCCTTGCCGGTGACCGCGACCTGCGCGCCCTGGAGGAGCGGCACGGTCGGGAGGTCGGCGGCGACATCGGCCTGGATCTTCTCGATGAGCGCCTCGCGCGCGGCCGGGTCGGTCGTCGTGGCCTGCTCGAGGATCTCGTCGTTGACGGCCTGGTTCTCGTAGTGGTTCACCAGGAAGTTGTCGATGAGGAAGAACGGCGTCAGGTAGTTGTCCGCGTCCGAGTAGTCCGGGAACCAGCCGAGCTGGTAGGCCGGGTAGACGTCCGACGAACGGTCCTTCGAGTACTGGACCCACTCGGTCGACTGGAGGTTGACCGTGAAGAGACCGGTCGCCTCGAGCTGCTGCTTGACGAGCGCGTACTCGTCGCCCGAGGACGGGCCGTAGTGGTCCGGGTTGTACTGGAGGTTCAGCACGACCGGCGTCGTGACGCCGGCGGCCTCGAGGGTCGCCTTCGCCTTCTCCGCATCCGGGCCGCCCTCACCGTCGCCGTAGAGGTCGAGGAGCGGCTCCGCCGCGCCCACGAAGCCCGCAGGGACGTAGGAGTAGAGCGGGGTGTACGTGCCCTTGTAGACCTGCGTCGCGAGCGCCTCGCGGTCGACGAGGTCCGCGACCGCCTGGCGGACGGCGAGCGCCTTCGCCGGGTCGGCGTCGGCCTGCGCCGAGCCGTACGGCTGCGTCGCGAAGTTGAACACGATGTAGCGGATCTCGCCGCCGGGGCCCTCGACGACCTTGACGTTGTCGTCGGTCGAGAGGTCCTCGATGTCCGTTGCCGAGAGGCTGCGGTACGCCACGTCGACGTCGCCCTGCTCGATCGCGAGCTTGAGGTTCGAGGAGTCGGCGTAGTAGCTGAGGATGACCCCGCCGTTCGCAGCCGCCGGGAGGAGTCCCTGGTAGTTGGCGTTCGGCGTCAGCTCGACGGTCTCGTTGAACGTGTAGCTCGTGATGGCGTAGGGGCCGCCGAAGGCGTCCGCTTCGACGATCGCGTCGTCCGGCGTGACGGCCGTCGCGTCGAAGACCTCATCATCGACGATCGCGCCCGGGAAGGACGTGAGGATCTGCGAGAAGACGACGTCGTTCTCGGCCTTGAGGTGGAAGACGACGGTGGTGTCGTCGGTCGCCTCGGCCGAGTCGAGGTTGTAGAGCAGCGACGACGGGCCGTTCGGGTCCGCGATCGCGAGCTGGCGGTTGAACGAGAACGCGACGTCCTGGGCGTTCAGGTCGGAGCCGTTGGCCCACTTGACGCCATCGCGGATCTTGACCTCGAAGTCGGTCGGGGTCGTGAAGGTGCCGAGGTCCGCGGCGAGGTCGGGCTGGATCTCCGTCGAGCCGTACTCCGTGTTGAAGAGGTACGGGAAGACCTGGGTCTGGATCGCGAGCGAGCCGTTGTCGTACGAGCCGGCGGGGTCGAGCGTCGTCACCTTGTCGGTGGTGCCGACGAGGACGAGCTCGCCGTTCGCGACGGGCGCGTCCGTGCCGTCGCCGGAGGGCGTGGACGACGCGCAGCCGGCGAGGGCGAGCCCCGCAGCGGCGAGCACGGCGACCGAGGCAGCGGCGGCCTTGCGACCGCGGAATGCTGATGCCATGGGTTCCTGCTTCCTGTGATTGCAGTGTGAATGCAGAACGCCGTGAGCGGGCGGTGCTGCCCGCTCCACGGCGTCGTGATCGGACAATCCAAGCACACGCCCTTCGAAGGCCGCTCTCAGACGACCGTCCGTTACCGGATCGCGATGAACGCATGCGGCGCGTGGTCAGCCCAGCCAGCCGAGGGCGCGCAGGCCCGCCGCGGCGCCCGCCGCCGCGAGCACGACGACGATGAACGGCACGCGCAGGGCGAGCAGCACGCCCGCGAGCACGACGGCCGGCACCCGCGCGTCGAGGACGAGCGCCGCGCCCGCCGTGAGCGTCTGCGTCGCCACGAGCGCGGCGAGCAGCCCGACCGTCATGAGGTCGGCGGTGCGGGCGATCCGCGGGCGCTCGAGCACGCCGGCCGGCACGAAGTACCCGGAGAGCTTGAGCGCGTACGCCGCGAGGCACGCGATCGCGATGACGAGCCAGACGTTCATGCGGGCAGTCCCCCCTGCGGCGTCTCCGGTGCTGAGGCGCCGCCCCTCGGGCCGAGCGCGTTCGTCAGCCCCGCGACGATCGCAACCGCGGTGGCCGCGAGCACGGGGACGCCCGGCGGCGTCCACGGCACGCACGCCACCGCGACGACCGCGGCGGCGATCGCGACCGCGACGGGCTGCAGGCCCCGCAGCCGCGGCCACAGCAGGCCGAGGAACGCGGCCGCGGCCGCCGCGTCGAGCCCCCACGCGCGCACGTCGCCGAGCAGGTCGCCGATGAGCGCGCCGATGAGGGTCGTGACGTTCCAGCCGGCGTAGATGACGACGCCCGTGATCCAGAAGCCGGCCCGGCGCGCGGCGGGCGTCCCCTGGGCGGTCGACACCGCGATCGTCTCGTCGATCGTCCAGTGCGCCGCCGCGAGGCGCCGGAGCCGGCCGGGGCCGACGATGGGCGCGGCCCGCAGCGCGTACAGCGCGTTCCGCGTCCCGAGCAGCGTCGCCGCGGCGACCGCCGCCCAGCCGGTCGCCGCCGTGAGCGGCACGGCGCCCGCTGCGAGCACGCCGATGAGCGCGAATTGCGAGCCGCCCGTGAACATGAGGAGGCTCAGCGCGCAGGTCTGCCACACGTCGAGGCCCGCCGCGACGGCGAGCGCGCCGAACGACACGCCGTAGAGCGACACGGCGACCCCGACGGCGACGCCGCTGCGGATCGCGGTGGCGATCTCCGGGTCCCGCGCTTTGCTATCCTTGTACGGCCCCATGGGGCGCATTCCTCCATAGCTCAATTGGCAGAGCAATCGGCTGTTAACCGATAGGTTCTTGGTTCGAGTCCAAGTGGGGGAGCTTTTTCCCCGATCAGACCGCGCTTTCCGGCGACGCGGCCCCGCGCCGCGCCCGCGTGCGCTCCGTCGTCCGATCGTACAGAATGAGTGCCAACCGATCTCGGCTGGGGGCAGGATGACGGACACGACGGGCGGCGGCGCGCTGCCGGCCGCGGGATGGTACGCGGACCCGACGGACCCGACGCGCGCCCGCTGGTGGGACGGCGTCCAGTGGACCGAGGAGGTCAGCGCGGCGCACTGGAGGCCCGTGGCGCCCGCGGAGCCGGAGGCCGGTCCCGCGACCCCGGCGGCGGCGTCGGCGCTGCCCTCCCTCGACGGCGTCGACTTCGCGGCGCTGCTCGGGCAGGCGCAGAGCCAGGCGCCGGTCCAGAACGCGCCAGCGCAGGCCGCGGCCCCGATGTCCTCGGCGCCCGAGGCGGCAGCCCCGGCTGCACCGGTCGTCGCGCCGCCCGCGTCCATGCCGCAGGCCGCGCCGATCGTCGGGCAGCCCGGGCCGGCTCCCCTGCCGCAGCCCGCCACCGCCCCGCAGCCCGGCCAGTGGTCTGCGCCGTTCCCCGCGCCCGGCTCCCCGTCCGAGCCGGACCCGCAGTGGGCGCAGCCGAGTCCGAAGGCCCCGGCCGGCAAGCCCGCCCTGACCGGCTTCGCCCGCGCCGCGATCGGCTTCGCGATCGCCGCCATCGTCATCGCGGGCGTCCTCCGCTTCCGCGCTAGGCTAGACCTCGCGTTCCTCGACGACGTCCCGACGATCGTGTGGGACGGCGCGTTCTGGGTGCTCGTCGCCTGCTGGATCCTCGCGGCGCTGTTCGCGATCATCGCGCTCGTGCGTTCCGCCGGGAACCCCGCCGTCCGCAGCCCCGCGATCACCGCGCTCGTCCTGAGCGCCCTCGGCCTCGGCGGCTACCTCCTGACCTCGGCCTCCGGCGGCGGCGCGCTGCAGACGGCCCCGATGGTGCGCCAGGTCGAGCAGCAGATCCTCGCCGACGACGGGGTCGCCGTCGAGCTGAGCTGCCCGCCGACGATCTCGCCGAAGCTCGGCTCGACCGTGACCTGCACGGCTGACGCCGGCGACGGCGTGCCGCGCACGGTCGACCTCGTCGTCGCGACCGAGACGCCGACGACCTCCGAGCTCAGCTACTGGACGTCCTGGTACACCGCCTCGATGCTCGAGGACGAGATCGAGTCGAGCTTCCTCGACGAGGGCGGGTTCCCCATCGAGGTGACTTGCCCGGCGATGCAGCCGGTCGTCGCCGGCGAGTCCTTCGAGTGCGACGCGGCCGACGAGGTCGGCCCGCTCGGCGCCGTCATCATCCTCATCGAGGACGAGCTCGGGAGCTACCGCATCGACATCGACGAGGAGTTCGCCTCGAACGTCGACACCGGAGCGCCCGCGGCGTAGCCGCCCGCGCCGCCCGGCGTGCTCAGTACCCCGCCCGCGGGTCCACGACGCCGATGAAGGCGCCGTCCCCCAGCAGGGCGCGGACGTTCGACTCGACGCGGCTGGCGAGCAGCGGCGCGACCATCTCGTCGGTGTCCGCCGAGTGGCACGTGATGACGACGCGCGGCGCCGTCCACAGCGGATGCCCGTCCGGCAGCGGCTCGGGATCGGTCACGTCGATGCCGGCCCCGGCGAGGTGCCCGCGGTGCAGCGCCTCGGCGAGCGCCGTCGTGTCGACGAGGGAGCCGCGGGCGATGTTCACGAGCACCGCATCGGGGGCCATCAGGCCGATGCGGTGCGCGTCGAAGAGGTGCTTGGTCTCCCCCGTCGCCGCGGCCGCGAGGATGACGATCTCCGCCTCCGGCAGCACCTCGTCGAGCCGGTCGACGGTGACGACGCGATCCGCGCCCGGCACCTCGCCGGGCGAGCGTCGCACGATCGTGATCGACGTGTCGAACGGCTGCAGCAGCCGGATGATCTCCTGGGCGATGCCGCCCGCGCCGATGATGAGGACACGGCGGCCGAAGATCGACTCGCCGGAACGCGCCGACCAGGACGTGCGCCGCGCCTTCTCCGGCAGCTCCCGCAGGCAGGCCAGCGCGAGCGTCACGGCATGCTCGGCGACGGGCTCCGAGTACGCGCCCTTCGCGCTCGTCCAGATCGGGAAGCGCCGCCCGGCGTGCGCCGCGAGCACGCCGGCGAACGCGTCCACCCCGGCCCACGGCAGCTGCACCCAGCCGAGGTCTGGGTGCTCGGCGAGCACCGCCTCGAGCCCGGCGGGGTCGCTCGGATGCGCCCAGATGATGCCGGCGGTGTCGGGCCCGAGCGGGGCGACGGTGCCGCCGCCCGCCTCGACCGCGGCGACGAGATGCGCCGCGCCGCCCGGCAGGACCGCGACCGGCCCCGGCACCGGCCGGTCCCCCGACGGCAGCGGCGCGCCCGTGCCGCGCAGCGGATCGCGCAGCTCCCCCGAGCCCCGCCGCGCGCGGGCGCCGTCGCCCGCCGCGTCCGGGGCCGTCACGCGCTCGCCCGCATCGCGCCGAGCGACTCCCCGAGCCGGCGGACGTACGGGTGCTGCGGGTCGTCGAACACGTCGTCCATGGGTCCGATGCCCACGATCCTCCCTTGCTGCATGACCGCGACGCGGTCGGTGATGCGGCGGACCTCGGCGAGGTCCGCCGTGACGACGAGCGCCGCGAACGAGCGGCGCTCCTGGAGCTGCGCGATGACGTCGAGGATGTGCGAGCGCACGGTGACGTCGATGCCGGCCGTCGGATCGTCGGCGACGAGCAGCGCCGGCTCGAGCACGAGCGAGCGCGCGATGGCGACGCGCTGCCGCTGGCCCTTCGACAGCTCGTGCGGCATCTCGTCGAGCATGGACAGCGGCAGGTGGACCGCGTCGAGCAGCGTCGCGGCGTGCGCGCCGGCGGCCTCCCGGTCGAACCTCCGGTCGACGAGGTAGATCGGCTCGATGATGTTCTCCTCGACCGTGAGCCGCGGCGAGAGGTGCTGCCCGGCCTCCTGCCGGAGGAACCCGACCCGCACCTGCAGCCGGTCGCGCCGGCGCCGTGTGATGCCGCGCACCTCCTCGCCGAGCACCTCGAGACCGCCGCCGGAGATCCGCGGCGAGCGCCGGTCCCCCGCGATGTCGGCCTGCAGCGCGACGGCGCGGGCGAGCGTCGACTTGCCGGAGCCGGTCTCGCCGACGACCGCGAGGATCTCGCCGGAGCCGATCTCGAAGTCGACGCCGTCGACCGCGATCGAGCGCGTCACCTGGCTCGACGAGTGGTAGCGCAGGCTCAGGTCCGTCGCGCGGACGGCCGCGTCCCGCTGCAGCGTCGCTTCGGTCACGCTCCCACGCTACTCGCCGCGCAGCCGGGTGCGCTCCGCGTCCAGCGCGACGAGCTCCCGCTGCAGCTCGGCGAACCGCTCGGGCTCGGCGTCCCGCTCGATCCGCTGCAGGGCGCCGAGCGCGTCCTTCTTCCGGCGCAGCAGCTCCCGGTCGACGACGGACGCGGCGACGGAGCGCACCGTCAGGGCGATGGTCTCGGGCCGCCCCGGGATGGGCGACACGGCGAGCTCCCGAACGAGCCCGCGGTACGGCTCGGGGGCCTCCGCGACGACCTCGTCGATCCAGCCGGGATCGCCCGCGACGCCGAGCTGCACCGCGACGGCGTCCCGCACCACCGCGAGGCTCGGGTCGGCGAACGCGCTCGCGACGACCCGGCCGGCGAGCTCCGGCCCGACCTCCGCGGGGTACTGCAGCAGCGCCTGCAGCGCCTCGACCTCGAGGCGGGTGTTCGGGTCCCGGCCGAGGGAACCCAGCGTGATCGCGGGTCGAGCGGCCGCCTCGGGCGGCGGCGCGGCGCCGTCGTCCTCGTGCGGAGGTCTCGAATCGCGCTCCGCGCCGCTCGCCCCGCGCACGGCGCCGCTCGCCCCGCGCCGGCCCCCGCTCGCCCCGCGAGCCGCCGCACGCACGGCGTTCAGCACCTCGGTGGGGTCCGAGCCGAGCCAGCGGGCGAGCAGCCGCGCGTACTCGGTCAGGAGCGCCTGGTCCCGGATGCCGGCGACGACGGGCGCCGCGGCGCGCAGCGCCTGCACGCGTCCCTCCGCCGAGTCGAGGTCGAATCCGGAGAACGTCCTGCGGATGATGAACTCGAACATCGGCTTCCGGGACTCGATGAGCGCGCGCACCGCCCCGTCGCCGCGCCGGAGCCGCAGATCGCACGGGTCGAGGCCGTCGGGGGCGACGGCGACGAAGGTCTGCGCGTTGAACCGCGACTCCTCCTCGAACGCCTTCGCCGCGGCGTTGAGGCCCGCCGCGTCGCCGTCGAAGGTGAAGACGACCTCGGCCGCGGTCGCGACCGCGTTCTGCTCGGAGTCGCCGAGGATCCGCCGGATCATCTTGATGTGGTCGACGCCGAACGCGGTGCCGCAGGTCGCGACCGCCGTCGTCACGCCCGCGAGGTGCGCCGCCATGACGTCGGTGTAGCCCTCGACGACGACGACCTGCTTCTGCCGCGAGATGTCCCGCTTGGCGAGGTCGAGGCCGTAGAGGACGTTGGCCTTGTGGTAGACCGCCGTCTCGGGCGTGTTCAGGTACTTGGGGCCCTGGTCCTCGTCGAGGAGGCGACGCGCGCCGAAGCCGACGGTCTGCCCCGTCGTGTCGCGGATCGGCCAGATGAGGCGGGAGCGGAAGCGCGGGTAGACGTCGCCGCGCTCGCGGCGGCCGAGCAGTCCGGCGGCCACGAGCTCGTCCTCCGTGAAGCCCTGGCCCCTCAGCGCCGCCGCGAGCGCGGCGCCCTTCGGGGCGAAGCCGACGCCGAAGCGCGCGGCAGCGGCGGCGTCGAAGCCGCGCTCGCCGAGGAACGCCCTGCCCGGCTGCGCCTCCGGCGTGCCGAGCTGGCTCCGGAAGAACGCCTCGGCCGCCGTGTTCGCCGCGAGGATCCGGGCGCGGTTGCCGCGTTCCTCCGCCGACCTGCCGCCCTCCTCGTAATGCAGCTCGTAGCCGATGCGGGCGGCGAGCCGCTCGACCGCCTCCGGGAAGGTGACGTGGTCGATCTTCATGAGGAAGTCGTAGACGTTCCCGCCCTCGCCGCAGCCGAAGCAGTGGAAGTAGCCGACCCCGGGGCGGACGTTGAACGACGGCGAGCGCTCGTCGTGGAACGGGCAGAGGCCCTTCAGCGAGCCGACGCCCGCCGACTTCAGCGTGACGTAGTCGCCGATGACGTCGGCGATGTTCGTGCGGGCGCGGACCTCGTCGACGTCGCTGCGACGGATCAGTCCGGCCATCCGATCAGCCTACGAGCAGCGAGTGCCAGGTGTTCGCGTTCTGATCGGTGAGCGAGGCGACCTGGTCGACGATGACGCGCTTGCGGGCCGCGTCGTCCGGGGCCGCGTCCCACTCCGCCTGGAAGTCGACGTCGAGGTGGCCGGAGCCGATCTCGTAGAGGCGGTCGGCGAGCTCGACGAGCACGGCGCGCTGCCGGACGTAGACAGGCTGGCGTCCGATGTTCGACATGACGTAGGAGCCGACGATGCCCTTGAGCACGGCGATCTCGGCGCGCGTCTCCGCGGGGACGACGACGTCGGCGCCGTAGCGCGCGAGCGCGTGCTGACCGTGCGCCTCGCGGGTCGCGCGCTGGGCGGCGCTCACGAAGCGGCCGATGAGCGAGCTCGCGAGATTCTTCAGCCGGCCACGGTCGCCGCGGCCGCCGTCCCAGCTCGTCGGCCAGGCCTCGATGGAGTCGAGCCGGTCGAAGGCGGCGGCGAGCTCGTCGGCCGGGACGCCGCCGCCGACCCACCGGGCCATGCCGCGGACGAGCGCGTCGTGGTCGGCGCGCTCCCCGATCTCCGGCACGTCGATGTAGCCCTCGACGATGGCGTCCTCGAAGTCGTGCACCGAGTAGGCGATGTCATCGGCGAGGTCCATGACCTGCGCCTCGATGCACAGGCGGCCGGCCGGCGCCCCCTCGCGGAGCCAGGCGAACGCGCTCGCATCGTCGGCGTAGTGCCCGAACTTCTTCCGCCCGCTCGGGTCGTCGACGGCGTCGTCGAGCCCCCACGGGTACTTGCAGCT
>JAGIAU010000209.1 GCA_017744755.1 Microbacteriaceae bacterium | reverse complement strand
GCTCGTCGGCCAACGTTTCGGCCTGCGTGCGCTTGAAACCCGCCGCTTCGAGCCGCTGCATCGAGGCGATGGGATTGAAGGCGCTCATCGACCCGGCCCTATCACGGGCCGGAATCCGCCGTCACGCGGATCAAGCTCCGTTTCGGATGAACTAGACCCGGTCGCACGCCGACTGCGGCAGCTTCGCCGCGAGCTCGTCGATCTTGTCCGGGCGGAAGCCCGACCAGTGCTCGCCGTCGACGATGACCACCGGCGCCTGGAGGTAGCCGAGGTCCTTGACGGTCTGGAGCGCCTTGTCGTCGATCGACACGTCGAAGATCTCGAACTCGATGCCCTTCGCGTTGAGGGCTCGGTAGGTCGCGGTGCACTGCACGCACGACGGCTTCGTGTAGACGGTGACGGTCATTGCACTGCCTGCCTTTCGAGGGCCTGCTTGGTTCGGGGAATCACACACTACATCTGGGGTCGGACATCGCAATGGAACACGACATGTAGTGGTTGTGCAGTTCTCAACCGGAATCACACGGATGTGATTCCCGGCTGTGGATGAGGGGTTCGGACCCGCATCGTCATCAGCGATTTTCCTCGGGACCACCGACATCGGCTGTGGAGAACGCCGTGCAGAAGATGTCAGCAGAACTTTCCGCCCGGCGTGTCGCCCGGCGTGTCGCCGCGCGAGCGCGCCCTGCGCCTCGCAACTGCTCGCTCAGGGTGTTCTGCGCCCGCTCAGGGCGAAAACCACCCTGAGCGGGCGTAGAACACCCTGAGCGGGGCGGAGGGAGCACGCGCTCAGGCGGAGTAGCGGAGGCTCCAGCCGCCGGTCCAGGACTCGCCCGGCTCCAGCCAGACGAGCGCCTCGCCGGAGCGGAGCGCGTCCGGCGGCGCCGTCATGGGCTCGATCGCGATGGCATGGCGACCCGCGCCGGCGGCATCGGGGTAGCTCGTCGGCGCGAAGATCTGGACGTAGCCCCAGGAGGCGTCCTGGTGCAGGGAGAGCGTTCCGCCGCTCGCCGGATCGGTCAGCCGCGCGATCTCGCCATCCGCGCCGTGCCGGACGCCGCCGAAGGCCGTGTCGAGGCGCCCGCCCACGTCGCCGACGGGAACGCCATCGCGCAGGTCGTAGTGCGTCCCGTCGACCGGCAGCTCCGCGACCGGCAGCAGCCGCTCGTCGACGTCGAAGTACGTCGAGGCGTGCAGCGTCACGACGAGCGACTCGACGGGCGCGTCGCCGACGCGGAGGAACGGATGCGCGCCGGTCGCGTACGGCGCCCGGCGTCCGGACAGGTTCGTGACCCCGTGGACGACCTCGAGGGCGCCGGGGACGACGCGGTACTCGACCCGCGTGTCGAGGAGCAGCGGCCACCCGAGCTGCGGCGGGACGACGGCGCCGAGCGTGACGGCCTCCGGCGACTGCGCGCGGACCTCGTAGTCGGCGAAGCGCAGCAGCCCGTGCAGGGACGTCCGCCGATCGACCTCGGTGATGGCGAGCTGCTGCGCCTCGCCGTCGAGGCTCCAGCGGCCGTCGCCGACGCGGTTCGGCCACGGCGAGAGGACGATGCCGTTCGCGAAGCGCGGGTGGTCGCCGTCCGCGATCGGCTCGGTGAGCTGCACGCCGTCGACGGAGAACGAGCGGAGCACCGCGGCCACCGTCCCGACGACGGCACGGGTGCCGCCGGCCTCGATGACGATCGGGCGGCCGGTGGGCTGGATGTCGGCGCGTTCGGTCACGCCGCGAGCCTACCCAGCGCCGCGGACGTTAGCCTCGCCTCATGCCCAAGGTCGATCCCCTGTCCCTCGAGGAGATGCGCGCGTGGCGGCCGGAGGTCGCCGAGCCGGCCGACTTCGACGCCTTCTGGACGGCGACGCTCGACGAGTCGCGCGCCGCGGGCGGCGACGCCGTGCTCCGCGCGGAGCCGACGCCGTTCACGCTCGTCGATGTATATGACCTCGTCTTCCCCGGCTTCGCGGGCGATCCGGTGCGCGCATGGGTCACGGTCCCGGCCGGCCCGGGCGGCCCCCTGCCGGCGGTCGTCGAGTTCCTCGGCTACGGCGGCGGCCGCGGCCTGCCCGGCGCCCGCCTGTTCTGGGCGAACGCGGGCTACGCGCACGTGCTCATGGACACCCGCGGCCAGGGCAGCGCCTGGGGCTCCGGCGGCGACACGGACGACCCGCACGGCGCCGGGCCGGCGTTCCCCGGCTTCATGACGCGCGGCATCCTCGATCGGCGGGACTATTACTATCGCCGCGTCTTCACGGACGGGGTCCGGCTCGTCGACGCGGTGCGCGGGCTCCCCTTCGTCGACCCGTCGCGCCTCGTCGTGACGGGCGGCAGCCAGGGCGGCGCGATCACGCTCGCGGTCGCGGGCCTGAGCGACGGGCTCGTCGGGGTCATGCCGGACGTCCCGTTCCTCTGCCACATGCGCTGGTCCGTCGAGCGCACGCCGCGCGCGCCCTTCACGGAGGTCGTGCAGTGGCTCTCCGTCCACCGCGACGTCGTCGACGACGCGTTCCGCACGCTGAGCTACTTCGACGGCGTCAACTTCGCGAGGCGGGTGAACGCCCCGAGCCTGTTCTCGGTCGCGCTCCTCGACGACATCGTGCTCCCCTCCTCCGTCTTCGCCGCGTACAACGTGCTCGGCGCGCAGGACCGGTCGATCGAGGTGTATCCGTTCAACGGGCACGAGCAGGGCGAGCTGCACCAGCTGCACCGCCAGGCCGCGTGGCTCGCGGAGCGCGTCCCGGTCTGAGCGCGAGGCCGCCCGGCGGGATCGGGGAACGCGCTCAGGCGGCGGCGACGACCGCGCCGGGGTCGGCGATGAGCGGTGCGAAGGCGATCTCGGCGGCGCCGATGAGCAGGCGGGCCGAGCCGAGCGCCGCCGGCACGAGCCGGGTGCCCTCCCAGGAGGACTCGAGCGCGGCGTGCGCGACGGCCTCGGCGAGACCGTCCGGATCGGCGACGAGGAGCGAGGCGAGGAAGCCGCCGAGGACGAGCGCGCTCGGGTTGAGCACGTTCACCGCGTTCGCGAGGGCGGTGCCGAGGATGCGCTGCTGCCGGCCGATCTCGTCGTGCACGCGGCGGTCGCCGGATGCGAGGAGGGCGGCTTCGAGCGTCGCCTCGTCGGAGGTGGCGGGGAGGCCGAGGACGTCGAGCAGGCGGGCGCGGTTGACCTCGTCCTCGAGGACGCCGCCGGGCGCGCGCTGGTCGGCGGCGTCGAGGAACGCGGCGAGGCAGTCGGCGGCCTCGTCGTAGAACGCGGCGATCTGGCGCTCGTAGTCGTCCTTGCTGATCGCC
>JAGIAU010000208.1 GCA_017744755.1 Microbacteriaceae bacterium | reverse complement strand
TGCCGGGCCCGCGCCCGCGCCGGCCGCGGCCGCCTTGTCACGCTTGCCCAGCTTGCGGGTCGGCTTGGTCTCCTCGCGGGGCGCGAGCGTGCGCTCGAGCGCGTCCACGAACGCCTCGGCGCTCTCCCACCGGTCGTCCGGATCCTTCGCGAGTCCTTTCTCCAACGTCGCGTCAACCGCTTTGGACAGCGGGACGACGGCGCGGGAGGACGCGGGCGGGACCGGGTCCTCGACGTGGGCGCGCGCCTGGGCCGCGAAGTGCTCGGCCTCGAACGGCCGCGTGCCGGTGAGCAGCTCGTAGGCGACGACGGCCAGCGCGTAGCGGTCCGAGGCGGGGGTCGCGGCCTCGCCCATCGCCTGTTCGGGCGAGAGGTACGCGGCGGTGCCGAGCACCTGCCCGGTCGCGGTCAGCTGGTCCTCCCAGGCCAGCCGGGCGATGCCGAAGTCGGCGACCGCGAGCCGGTCGCGCGTGTCCAGCAGGAGGTTGCCGGGCTTGATGTCGCGGTGCACGACGCCGGCGTCGTGGGCGGCGTCCAGCGCGGCCGCCGCGTCGCGCAGCCAGCGCAGGGCCTTCGCGTGCGGGATCGCTTCACCGTTCTTAAGGTCGGATGATCGCGGTGGGGCGGAGGGGCTGCTCTGCCTTAGACGATCGCCCAGCGTCCCGCCGCGCATGATCTCCATGACCATGAAGACGCGGCCGGCGTGCTCGCCGACGTCGTAGATCGTGACCACGTTCGGGTGCGAGGAAAGGCCCGCCGCGGCGCGCGCCTCGCGCTGGAAACGGCGCCGTGCACGCTCGTCCTCGCCCAAATGCGAAGCCAGCAGTTTGACCGCGACATCGCGGTCGAGAAGCTCGTCGTGCGCCTCCCATACGCTGGCCATCCCGCCGTTGGCGAGATGCCGTACGACCCGGTAGCGGTCGGGCAGGGAAATGCGATCCGGACTGACCGGCGGCATCGCACACACGGTACCCGCCGGTGCGGCTCCTATACTCTTCCGCCCGATGGCTCGAATCTGTCACTCCTGCGGCAAGCGACCGGCTTTTGGCCAGAGCCGCTCCCACTCCATGGTCGCGACCAAGCGTCGCTTCGACATCAACGTCCAGAAGGTCCGGATCGTTGAGGCCGGTGCGCCGAAGCGCGTCTACGTCTGCACGCGCTGTCTCAAGGCGGGCAAAGTCACAAAGGCGTAGCAGGCGGCCACGGGGCAGCGTTGGCCGACCCGAGTCTCCTCAGATTCCGCCTCGTCATCGAGGCCGCTCTGGCGCAGCTTGAATCGCGGCGCGAAGAGGTCAACGACCTCAACGTGTTCCCGGTCGCCGACGGCGACACGGGCGACAACATGGCGCTCACGCTGCGCGCCGTGCTCACCGAGCTCGACAACCTCTCCACGCAGGGGGACATCGACGAGATCGGCCGCGACCAGATCGTCGACTCCGTCGCCCGCGCGGCGCTGCTCGGCGCGCGCGGCAACTCGGGCGTCATCCTCAGCCAGCTGATCCGCGGCGCCGCCGAGGAGCTGATCAGCCGCCCCGGCGAGCTGGTCGACCCCGTGCTGGTCGCCGCCGCCATGGCCCGCGCGGCCGACCGCGCGTACGGGAGCGTGCGCGACCCCGCCGAGGGCACGATCCTCACGGTGGTGCGCGAGATGGCCGCCCGCGCGGCATCCGAGATCGCCCACATGGCCGAGCCTCGTCTGCAGCACCGCGTCGACGACGCGACGCAGAACGAGATGCTCGCGTACGTGCTCGAGCACGCGCTCGACGCCGGCCAGGCGAGCGTCAAGCGCGGCCCCGAGCTGCTGCCGATCCTGCGCGACGCGGGCGTCGTGGACGCGGGTGGGTACGGCCTGACGATCATCTTCGCGGGCGTGATCGCGGCGCTGCGCGGCAACGAGCCCCCGCCGCTGGAGCACTACTCGCCCGCCCGCATCACGCAGCCGCAGCACAACTCGAGCACCTACCGCTACTGCACGAACTTCGCGGTCACGGGCGAGAGCCTCGAGGCGGGTCCCTGGATCGCGCGGCTCGAGCGCCTGGGCGACTCCGTCCTGGTCGTCGGCGACGCCCACACGCTGAAGATCCACGTCCACACCGACGAGCCGGAGCGCGCGACGGGCCTGTTCGACGGCGTCGGCGCGGTCTCGCGCCTCGACGTGGCCGACATGCACGAGCAGGTCGACCAGCGCACCCAGCGCGTCCGCGAGGTCCTCGACACCTGCGGCGTCCTCGCCGTCGTCAACGGCGACGGCATGGCCGCGCTGTTCGAGGGGATGGGCGCCCGCGTGCTCGACGGCGGCGCGACCCTGAACCCGTCGACCTACGAGCTGCTCGCCGGCATCCACGAGGTGCCCGCCGAGCAGGTCGTCGTCCTGCCGAACTCGCCGAACGTCCGCATGGCCGCCGAGCGCGCGGCGGAGCTCAGCGAGAAGCGCGTCCGCGTCGTCGCGACCCGCTCGATGGCCTCCGGCCTCGCCGCCGCCGTCGCGCTCGACGCGACCGCCGACGCCGCGATCAACGCCGCAGCGATGGAGGAGACGCTGCAGCGCGTCCGCACCGGCGGCGTCACCGAGGCCGCCCGCGACGACACCAAGGGCCGCTTCCGCCGCGGCGACTCCGTCGGCTTCATCGACGAGGAGCTGGTCGCCTGGGGCGAGCCGTCGGAGACCCTCGAGGTCGTCCTCGGCGAGCTCGGCCGCGAAGCCGAGCTGCTGACGATCATCGAAGGCGACGGCGCCCCGCTGGAGCGCGACATCGTCGCCGGCCTCGCGCCGACCGGCGCCGAGCTCGAAGTCGAGCGCGGCGGCCAGCCGGCCTGGTGGTGGCTTGTCAGTGCGGAGTGAAACCTAAAGGGGTCAGACCCCTTTAGGTACGGGGTACTCCCCATGGACTGCACGGCGCGGCGCGCATAGCGTTCGCGCCGGTCATGCGCTTCGGCGGAGCTCAGACACGACCCGCCAAGCGGCTCCTCATCGCGCAGCTGACCGCGCCGGCGAGGCGATTCCTCGCGACCGAGGCCGGCAGCGCGGGCGTGCTGCTCGTGGCGGCGGTGGTCGCGCTCGTGTGGGCGAACTCGCCCTGGTCGGACGCGTACGTGTCGCTCTGGCACGCCGAGGTCTCGTTCAGCGCGGGCGCCTACGGGCTGACGATGGACCTCGGCCACTGGATCGACGACGCGGCGATGGCCCTGTTCTTCTTCGTCATCGGCCTCGAGGTGCGGCGCGAGCTGTCGATCGGCGAGCTGACAGACCGGCGTCGCATCACCGTGCCCGCCCTGGCGGCGCTCGCCGGCATCCTCTACGCGGGCCGGCTCGGCGGCGCCACCTACACGC
>JAGIAU010000207.1:1594-3455 GCA_017744755.1 Microbacteriaceae bacterium | reverse complement strand
CCTCATTGAGCGCCCAGTCCCGGTGGACCTCCCGATCGTCCGCGTCGAGGACGACGATCTCGAGCGTCATGCGCTCCTCGACGTCGTATTCGACGGCGATCGCACGGCGGACGACCCCGGCGAGGTCCTCGCGCTCGGCCTCCGCGAGGAAGCCGACATGCCCGAGGTTGACGCCGATGATCGGGATGTCCGCGGGGCGCACGAGCTCGGCCGCGCGCAGGATCGTTCCGTCGCCGCCGAGGACGATCGCCAGCTCGATCTCGTCGAGCGCGACGTCGACGCCGAGCACCCGCACGACCGCGCGGGTCGCCTCGTCGTCGCCCCCGACGTCGGCGACGTCCTGCGCGGGCAGGACGGGCATCGTGCCGGCCTCGGCGAGGAGCTGGATCGCCTCGCGGGCGGCGCGGATCGACTCGGCGCGCCCGGTGTGGGTGATCACCAGGAAGGGACGCGCGGGACCGGCCATCTCACCCTCCTGCGAGCTCGGCGATGCGTGTGCTCCATTCTGACGGATCCCCTCCGGCGCGCGGGCTGAGGCGGGCCAGATACTCGGAGTTTCCGTGCGTGCCGACGATTGTGGAGGGAGCGAGTCCCGCCGTGCGGAGCCCTGCATCGTGCGCGGCCCACAGCACGCCCTCGATCGCCTCCGCGCGCAGCCGCGCGTCGCGAACGATGCCCTCGCGCACCCCGCCCCTGCCGACCTCGAACTGCGGCTTGATGAGGACGACGAGCTCCGCGGCCGGGGCGACGGCCCGCAGGGCGGGCAGCACGAGCGCGAGCGAGATGAAGGACAGGTCCACGACGACGAGACGGACGGAGGCCGGCTCATGCCCGTGCTGCGCGAGCACGGCGTCGAAGGCGCCGGTCTGCAGCTCCCGCACGTTCACGCCCTCGATGCTGACGAGCCGGCCCGCCTCGATCTCGGGTCGCAGCGCCGCGGAGAGCTGCCCGTGCCCCACGTCGACCGCGAGCACGAACGCCGCGCCGCGCGCGAGCAGCACCTGCGAGAACCCGCCGGTCGACGCCCCCGCGTCGAGGCATACGAGCCCCTCCGGGTCCATGCCGAAGGCGTCGAGCGCGCCGAGCAGCTTGAGCGCCCCGCGGCTGACCCAGTCGTCCGCCGAGTCGACCGCGATCTCCGCGCCGTCCGGGACCGGTGCCGACGGCTTGACCGCCGTCCGCCCCGCGATCGCGACGCGGCCCTCCTTGATGAGGGTCGCGGCGTGGTTCCGCGAGCGGGCCAGGCCGCGGACGACGAGCTCGGTGTCGAGCCGGGACTCGGGCATGCTCAGGCGTGCTCGTCGGCGGCCTCGAGCGCCGTGCGCAGCTCCCCCGCGATCGCGTCGTACGCCTCGCCGCGCGCCGGGAGCGGCTGCTCCTCGATGAGGCGCAGCCGGTCGAAGAGCGCGTCGCGGTCCTGCTCGTCGGTCACCCGGCCATGGTAGCCGGGCTCACGGCGGAGCGCGCCGCCCTGAGCGGCGAAGGGGCCTTCGCCGCGCCGCGGCCCGCTCAGCCGGCCGGCGCGTACAGGATCTCCGGCACCTCGAAGCCGTAGATCGCGAGGCCGGAGCCCCAGATGACCGCGCACGCCGCACGGACGAGGTCCGTGTGCCGCGGACCGGGCTGCAGGACCTCGATGCGGCTGCCGTCGAGACGGATCGCCGCGTCGCGGACTCGGACGACGCCGTCCTCCACGCTCGGCAGCGGGTAGGCGGTGGACAGCTCGCGCAGATCGTCGAGGATGTACGTCGGACGGTCCTGGGGACCGGCGGCGAGGAGCTGCTTGGGGCCGTCGATGCCGGTCAGGACGAGCGCCGACGGCATGCCCATACGGACGGCGCCCAGGATGTCGGTGTCGAGG
>JAGIAU010000207.1:0-1584 GCA_017744755.1 Microbacteriaceae bacterium | reverse complement strand
CTTCCCACGGCTTCGCTTCGCTCGATCGCGTGCCCGCATTGTTCATCAGCAGGTCGACCGCCCCGAAGCGCTCGATCGCCGTCTCGAAGATGGGCCGCTCCGGCTTGCCGGCGACGAGCGGGAGCCGGCCGGTCGCGGTGTGCACCGCGGAGACGAGGGTGCCGTTCCCCGGCGCGACGCCGCGCGAGTGCGGGAACGTCCAGTCCTGGTTCGTCGCGATCCACGGGATGCCGAGCCGCTGGATCGCGAACGACGCCTCTGCGAGCTGGGTCCAGCCCACCGAGGGGTGGAAGCCCTGCAGCACGGCCTGCGGACGATCTTCGGCGGAGTCGGTCACCTCGTAGCCGGCGAGGGCGAGCTCGTGCGTGATGCCCTCGCCGCCGACCACGAGGATCCTCGCGCCCGGCGGGACGACCTCGCGGAGCAGGTCGACCGCCGCCTGCGGGCTCGTGACGACGTCCTCGGGCGCGACCTGCAGACCGAAGCCGCGGAGCTGCGCGGCGACCTGCGCGTCGATGCGCGACGCGTTGTTCGTGATGTAGCCGATCCGGACGCCGTCCGCCACGGCGGCATTGACCGCGTCGACGGCGTGCGGGATGGGCTCGGCGGCGGCGTACAGCACGCCGTCGAGGTCGGCGAGCAGAACGTCCACCCCGGCGAGGGGCGAACCGGCCTCGATCACTCCGCGTCGCCCTCGGTCGCGTCGGCGGGGGCGACGGGGTCGCCGTCGGCGTCCGCGTCGTAGACCTCCTCGTGATCGAGCACCTCGAGCACGTCCTCGTCGTCGCCGCCCTCCTCGCCGAGCGCCGCGCTCGCGACATCGGCCCGGCGGAACCACTCGGCCGCCTCCGCCTCGCGGCCGAGCTCCTCGAGCACGGTGCCGTAGGCCCCGAAGAGCGCGGGGCTGTAGGAGTAGGCGACGTCCGGGTCGAGCTGCGGGATCTCGAGCTCGGCGAGCGCCTGCTCGGTCTGCCCGAGGTCGAGGCGGGCGCCGGACATGGCGATCGCGAGCTCCACCTGGACGGCGACGGGCAGCGTGCCGCGGGGGACGCTCCGGCCGAGCTCGAGGGCCTTCTCCGCGCGGCCGAGGCCTCGCTCGCTGTCGACCATGAGCGGCAGCTGGTCGTCCTTCCCGGTGAGCCGGCGGTAGGTGCGCAGCTCCCGGAGGGCGAGCGCGTAGTCGCCGGTCCGGTAGGCCGTGATCGCGAGCGTCTCGCGGACGACGCCGATCCGGCCGCCGCGCCGCGCGGCGACGAGCGCGTGCTGGTGCGCCTTCGCCGGGTCCTCGTCGATGAGTCGCGCGGCCATGACGAGGTGCTTCGCGACGTACTCCTGGTTCTCCGAGGTCAACGTCTTGAGCTCGTTGCGGACGTCGCGAGGAAGGTCGCTCTCGCGGACCTCCTCGGGAATGGCCGGATCGTCGAGCCGCGGGCGGACCGGCTTGTTGTCCGGCTCCGCGGACTCGCCGCGGCGCGGACGCGGCGCCATCGAGGGGTGCGGCCGACCGCCGTGCGCCGGCTTGCCGCCGCGCCGCGGCGGCTGCTTCGGGCCGGCGGAGTCGCGGCGACCGCGCTCGCGGCTGTC
>JAGIAU010000206.1 GCA_017744755.1 Microbacteriaceae bacterium | reverse complement strand
CCCCGGATCGGCCGAGGACGCGGTGACCGTGCAGGGCTACGTCGTCGGCGAGCAGGCGCTCGCCGCCGGCGGGCGCCGCGCGCTCGTCGCGGCCGGCGTGCCGAAGCAGCGGATCACGTTCACCGGCTACTGGAGGCTCGGGCGAGCGGGCTGAGCCGCGGGCCAGGCAGGGCTACTCCGCCGCCTCCGCGAGCGCGCGCTGGATCCGCTGCAGGCTGACGGGCTCCGCCGTCGGCAGGGTCTGCGCGAAGAGGCTCAGGCGCAGCTCCTCGAGCAGCCAGCGGACCCGGGCCAGGGCGGGCGGCGTCTCGACCGCGAGGGGGAGCGTGCCGCCGGCGGCGCGGTAGAGCGCGGTGGCGCGTTCCGTCTCCGTCTGCCAGACGCGGTCGCGGCCGCTGTGCTCCGCCAGGCGCGAGACCCGCAGCAGCAGGCCGTCGAGGTACACGAGCACCCGGGGGAGCTGCACGACCCCCGTCGCGGCGATGAAGCCCGGATGGACGAGCGCCTCGAGCTGCGCCTTCGCATCGCCGAGCGGGCCGACGAGGGAGAGCGTCGTCGCGGCCTTGATCGCCTTCTCAGCCTCCCGCGCACGGGTGAGGATGCGGGCGGCGAGCGAGACGACGTCGAGGAGCGCATCGGGGGTGAGTTCGCGGCCGGCCAGGAGCAGCGCGCGGGCGGCGTCCTCGACGAGGGCGGGCGCGTTCCGGTACGGGGTGACCGCGAGCGCGAGCCGCTCCGGCTGCATCAGGTGACCGAGCACGTACGTCGTGAGCGAGGCGAGCAGCTCCGGCGGGGCGGTCGCCACGCGCTCCTCGCGCACGACGGCGCGGGCCGCGGCAGCCCGCTGCGCCGGCGCCACGCGGAACCGCTCCTGCAGCGCCCGCAGGTCGCGTCCCTCGGCGAGGACATGCGCGCGCCCGGTCGGCCCGGGCCGGCGCGCCGGGTCGATGACGCGGAAGTGCATCCGCAGGTGGTCCGGCAGCCGCGACGGCTCGAAGTCGGCGCCCGTCGCCGGCGCGAACGTGACCCGCTTGATCACCGCGGCGAGCCGCTCGACCAGCACGCCCTCCGGCGATGCCGGCAGCTCGGGCAGCAGCCGCTGCGCCCACGCGACGGCGGGCACCACCTCGCGCCGCAGCACCTTCGGCAGGGTCTTGATGAGCGCCGCGACGAGCTCTTCGCGCATGCCCGGGACGAGCCAGTCGAACTCCGCGGGCTCGAGCTCGGCGAGCGCGTCGCGCGGCACGACGACGGTCACGCCGTCGTCCGGCGCGCCGGGCGCATGCTTGTAGACGAGGGGGAAGGAACGCTCCCCGGTGGTCCAGCGCTCCGGGAATCCCGCGCGATCCGCGTCCTCCGCCGCCGCGCCGCCGGCCGGCAGGAAGTCCTCCTCGCGCATCGTGAGGAGCTCCGGCCGCGACGCCATCTCGACGCGCCACCACCGCTCGAAGGCGCGCACCGAGTCGACGCCGAGCGGCACCCGCTCGCGGTACCAGGCGACGAAGGCCTCGTCGTCGAGCGTCACATCGCGGCGGCGCTGGCGCTCCTCGAGATCGGCGAGCCGGGCGCGCAGCAGCGCGTTCTCCCGGTGGAACGCACGGAGCGCGCGCGGCAGGCGATCGAACGCGCCGAGCGGGCCCTTCGACTCGCCGCGCTCGCTCAGGGATCCCGCGCGTGGCACGTGGCTCCCTGCGCGAGCCGAAGGCGAGTCGAGGGGATGCGCCATCCCCGGCTCGTCCTGGCCGACGAGGGCGTTCCGGATGAAGAGCTCGCGGGCGTGCTCCGCGTCGACCCGGCCGAACTGGATGCGGCGGCGCGGCACGATCGGAACGCCGTACAGCGTGACCTTCTCGTCGGCGATCGCCTCGCCGCGGCGGGCGTCCCAGCGCGGCTCGGAGACGGAACGCACGACGAGGTCGCCCGCCCACTGCTCCGCCCAGGCCGGGTCGATCGATGCGGCGGTCCGCGCGAAGAGCCGCGAGGTCTCGACGAGCTCGGCGGCCATGACGGCCTCCGGCGGCTTGCGCGAGAGCACGGAGGCGGGGTGCACGACGAAGCGGGCGCCGCGCGCGCCGAGGAACTCGGCCTGCCGACGGCGGTCCTTCGGGTCGACGCCCTTCTGCGGGCGGTCGTCCCGCACGCCGATGCGGGACAGCAGGCCGGCGAGGATCGCGCGGTGGACCTTGTCCGTGTCGACAGCCCGCTCGTGGGCGGAAACGGCCCCCTCGGCGCGTTCTGCGGGACCGTTTGCGCCCACGGGGGCGGCGGCTCCTCGCTCGCCGGGAAGCGAGTGGGCGGAAACGGCTGCTGAGCGGCGCGCGGCGGGACCGTTTGCGCCCAGGGGCCGCCTCGGCAGATCCAGGACGCTCCGCAGCTGCCGCACGACGTCCTGCCACTCGCGGACGCGCAGGTAGGAGAGGAACTCGCTCTTGAGCAGCCGGCGGAACGCGCTCCCGGACAGCGCCGCCTGCCGCTCCTCGAGGTGGCGCCAGAGCCGCAGCAGGCCGATGAAGTCGGAGGCGGGGTCCGCGTGCCGCTTGTGGGCCGCGTCGGCGGCCTCGCGGGCGTGCTCGGGTCGTTCTCTCGGGTCCTGGATCGAGATGCCCGCGACGATGGGGAGCACGTCCTCGAGGACGCCGAGCTCGCGCGCGGCGAGCAGCATGCGGCCGAGGCGCGGGTCGAGGGGGAGGCGGGCGAGCTCGCGGCCGAGGCGCGTGACGCCCTCGGCGGCGGTGAACGCGCCGAGCTCCTGGAGCAGTTGGACGCCGTCGCGCACCCCGCGCCGGTCCGGCGGCTCGAGGAACGGGAACTCGGCGATGTCGCCGAGCCCGAGCACGGCCATCTGCAGCAGGACGGCGGCGAGGTCGGTGCGCAGGATCTCCGGCTCGGTGAACTCGGGCCGCTTCGCGAAGTCGTCCTCCGCGTACAGCCGGATCGCGATGCCGGGGGCGAGGCGGCCGGAACGGCCGGCGCGCTGGGCGGCGGAGGCCTGCGAGATCGGCTCGACGGGCAGGCGCTGCACCTTGGAGCGCGCCGACCAGCGGGAGATGCGCGCGGTGCCCTCGTCGATGACGTAACGGATGCCGGGGACGGTGAGCGAGGTCTCGGCGACGTTCGTCGCGAGGATGACGCGGCGGCGGGTGCCGGGCGGCGGCGACTCGAACACGCGGTGCTGCTCCGCGGCCGACAGGCGGCCGTAGAGCGGGAGGATCTCGGTGTGCCGCAGCCGGGCGCCGGTGAGCGTCTCCATCGCGTCACGGATCTCGGCCTCGCCGGAGAGGAAGACGAGAACGTCCCCCGGCGGCTCCGACTCGAGCTCCCGCAGGGCGTCGAGGATGGCGGTGGGGACGTCGCGCTCCTCGTCGGCGCCCTTCGACTCGCCTCCGGCTCGCTCAGGGGCCCAGGCCTGGGCCCCTGAGCGAGCGGAGCGAGTCGAAGGGTCCCTCGATCCGTGCAGCGGCCGGTAGCGGATCTCGACGGG
>JAGIAU010000205.1 GCA_017744755.1 Microbacteriaceae bacterium | reverse complement strand
CGCTCAACCAGCTCCTCGTCGAGATGGACGGCTTCGACCCGAAGACGAACGTCATCATCATGGCGGCGACGAACCGCCCCGACGTCCTCGACCCGGCGCTGCTGCGTCCGGGCCGCTTCGACCGTCAGATCGGCGTCGACGCCCCCGACCTGCAGGGCCGCAAGCAGATCCTCGAGGTGCATGCCAAGGGCAAGCCGATGGCGGCCTCCGTCGACCTCGAGGTGCTCGCTCGCAAGACCCCCGGCTTCACGGGCGCGGACCTCGCGAACGTGCTGAACGAGGCGGCGCTCCTGACGGCGCGTTCGCACGCCCAGCTCATCGACAACCGGGCGCTCGACGAGGCCGTCGACCGCGTCATGGCCGGTCCGCAGCGCCGCACGCGCGTCATGAAGGACAAGGAGAAGCTCATCACGGCCTACCACGAGGGAGGCCACGCCCTCGCCGCGGCGTCGATGAACTACTCCGACCCGGTCACCAAGATCACGATCCTCCCGCGCGGTCGCGCCCTCGGCTACACGATGGTGCTGCCCGTCGAGGACAAGTACTCCGTCACGCGCAACGAGCTGCTCGACCAGCTCACCTACGCGATGGGCGGCCGCGTCGCCGAGGAGATCGTGTTCCACGACCCCACGACGGGCGCGGGCAACGACATCGAGAAGGCGACGCGCATCGCCCGCAAGATGGTCACCGAGTACGGCATGAGCGCCCGCGTCGGCGCCGTCAAGCTCGGCTCGGCCTCGGCGGAGCCGTTCCTCGGCCGCGACATGGGGCACCAGGCCGACTACTCCGACGAGGTCGCCGCGGCGATCGACGAGGAGGTGCGCGCGCTCATCGAGCAGGCGCACGACGAGGCGTGGACGGTGCTGAACGACAACCGCGACATCCTCGACCGGCTCGCCACGGAGCTCCTCGAGAAGGAGACGCTCGACCACAACCAGATCGCGGAGATCTTCACGCAGGTGCGCAAGCTCCCGGAGCGTCCGCAGTGGCTCTCCAGCCCGGCGCGGCCGGTGTCGAGCCGGCCGCCGGTGGCGATCCCGGGTCGCGAGGCGCTCGCCGCGGCGACGGCGGCGACCGGCTCGGACGAGGCGGAGAACCCGAAGGCGAAGAAGCGCGCGACGCGGGCCACGACCAAGCCGGCGACCGCGTAGGGAGCGGCATGGCCATCGACTCCGGCCGCATCGAAGCGGCGGTGGCCGAGCTGCTCGCGGCCATCGGCGACGACCCGCAGCGGGAGGGCCTGCAGCAGACCCCCCGCCGTGTCGCCGCGGCGTACCACGAGCTCTTCGCGGGCATCGGGCAGGATCCGGCGTCCGCGCTCGCCGCGCGCTCCGACTTCCCCGACTCGGCGGAACGCGCCGGGGAGGTCGTCGTCCTGCGCGGCATCGAGTTCCGCTCGATGTGCGAGCACCACCTGCTGCCGTTCTTCGGCACGGCCCACGTGGCGTACCTGCCCGCGGCGCGGTTCGCCGGGCTAGGCGCGCTCGCCCGAGCCGTCGAGATCGCCGCCGCCCGGCCGCAGCTCCAGGAGCGGCTCACGGAGGACATCGCCGACGCGCTGCAGGACGGGCTCGGCGCGCGCGGCGCCCTCGTCGTCCTCGAGGCCGCCCACGGCTGCGTGTCCGCCCGTGGACCGCGGCAGGAGTCCGCGCGGACCGTGACGCTCGCCGCCCGCGGGGAGCTCGCCGACCCGGTGCGCCGCGCGGAGGCGCTGACGCTCATGGGCGTCAGCGCATGAGCCGCCCCCTCGTATTCGGCGTCCTGAACGTCACCCCCGACTCCTTCAGCGACGGCGGCGAGCACCTCGACCCGGACGCCGCCATCGCGCACGGCCTCGCCCTCGTCGCCGACGGCGCCGACTGGATCGACGTCGGCGGCGAGTCGACCGCGCCGGGCCGCGCACCTGTCACGCCCCAGGAGGAGCAGCGCCGCATCCTTCCCGTCATCGCCGCGCTGACCGCCGCGGGCGTCCGCGTCAGCGTCGACACCTACCATGCCGCCACCGCCGAGGCCGCGGTGCGCGCCGGCGCCGGCATCGTCAACGACGTCTACGGCACCGACCCGGCCATGCCCGCCGCTGTCGCCGCCGGCGGGGCCCGCTACGTCGCGATGCACTCATTCGGCGAGCCCACGACGCCGCACGCCTACGGCGACGTCGTCGCCGAGGTCCGCGACGAGCTGCTGCGGCGCGCGGACTCGCTCGTGCGCGCCGGAGTCGGGCGCGACCGGATCGTGCTGGACCCCGGTCTCGGCTTCTCGAAGGAGCCGGAGGAGAACTGGACGCTGCTGCGCCGTCTCGACGAGCTCGTCGCCACAGGGCTGCCCGTGCTCATCGGCACGTCCCGCAAGCGGTTCGTCCGCCGGCTCGTGGGGGACGAGCTCGCCGACCGCGACCTCGCGACCGCCGTCACGAGCGCGCTCGCCGCCCGCGCGGGCGCTTGGGCCGTGCGCGTCCACGACGTCCGTGCGTCGCGCGTCGCGCTCGACGTCGCCGTAGCCTGGGGTGCGGGAGGACAGTCATGACCCGCCTCGACCGCCTGACGCTCACGGGACTCCGCGCCTTCGCCCATCACGGCGTCTTCGAGCACGAACGGGTGAACGGGCAGCCGTTCGTCATCGACGTCACCGTCCACCTCGACCTGTCGACCGCGGGCGCGAGCGACGACCTCGACGCGACGATCCACTACGGCGTGCTCGCCGAGGAGATCGTGCACGCCGTCGAGCACGACCCCGTCGACCTCATCGAGACGGTCGCGGAGCGGATCGCCCTGCTCGTGCTCGGACACCGCGCCGCGCGCATCGTCGACGTGACGGTGCACAAGCCGGAGGCGCCGATCACGGTGCCGTTCGGGGATGTGAGCGTCGCCATCCAGCGGCAGTGGACCCGCTCCGTCGTCGCCCTCGGCGCCAATCTGGGCGACCGCGAGGCGACGATCCGGCAGGCCGTGCTCGCCCTCGCCACGCATCCGTCCATCCGCGTCGTCGCCGCCTCTCCGATCGTCGAGACGCCGGCGCTGCGCGTCGAGGGCGTCGACGAGGAGGCGCCCGCCTATCTGAACGCCGTCGTCGAGATCGAGACCGCGCTCCCGCCGCGCGCCCTGCTCGCCGAGCTGCACCGCATCGAGGACGCGCACGGCCGCACGCGCGAGATGCGCTGGGGCGACCGGACGCTCGACCTCGACATCGTCACCTACGGCCACGAGCGGATCGCCGACGCGGCCCTCGTCGTCCCGCACCCGCGCGCGCATGAGCGGGCGTTCGTCCTCGCGCCCTGGGCCGCGATGGACGAGCTCGCGCACCTGCCCGGCCGGGGCCAGGTCGTGGACCTCCTCGCCGCGGTCGTCGAGCGGACCGACGAGCGCGTCGACCCGTACCCCGCGGAGCCGCTGGCATGATGCGCACCTCGCCCTGGACGCTCGTCTTCATCGGCGTCGGCGGCGCCGTCGCCGGCTGGCTCCTGGAGCTCGGCCTCGTCGCGGCCGGGAGCGCGGTCATCGTGCCGCCGTACCCC
>JAGIAU010000204.1 GCA_017744755.1 Microbacteriaceae bacterium | reverse complement strand
GACGTAGCGCTCCCAGTCGCCGAGACCGGCCGCGTCGAACGCGGCGGCGACGAAGTCGCGCACGGAATGCGCGACGCCCGTCGCGACGACGAAGTCGGACGGCTCCGGGAGCTCCGCGACCCGGATCATCGCCTCGACGTAGTCGGGCGCCCACCCCCAGTCGCGGACCGCGTCGAGCGAGCCGAGCGAGAGGGAGGTCGCCTCGCCGCGCGCGATCGCGGCCGCCCCCGCCGTGATCTTCCGGGTGACGAAGGTCGTGGGACGGCGCGGCGACTCGTGGTTGTAGAGGATGACGGAGCTCGCGACCAGCCCGCGATCCCGGTAGATCCGCACGAGGTCGTGGGCGAAGGCCTTCGCGGCGCCGTACGGGCTGAGCGGCCGCAGCGGCGTCGACTCGTCCTGGGGCGAGATCTCCGGCGCCCCGAAGATCTCCGCGCTCGACGGCTGCACGACGCTGACCCTACGACCCAGTCGCTCCTGCAGCTGAAGCGAGGCGTCGAGAATGCCTGCGACCGCGGAGCCGGTGACCCGTGCGGTGCGTTCCGGTCGCAGCCAGGACTCGGTGACGGAGGTGATGCCCGCCAGGTTGAACACCGCGTCCGGCTCCGTCGCCTTGATCGCCGCTGTCACCGACTCGATCTCGAGCAGGTCGCCGAGGTGCCGAACGACCCCGCCGGGCAGCGGAGCCGCCGTCGCGTCCGCGGAGCGGGTGACGGCGTGCACGGTCCACCCGCGCTCGACCAGGACGTCGCAGAGGTAGGACCCGTCCTGGCCGGTCGCGCCCGTGACGACGGCGACAGGCACGGTCAGCGCTTCGAGGACTGCTCGACGAGGTCCGACTCGACCATCATGCGGACGAGCTCCGGGAAGGCGACCTTCGGCTCCCAGCCGAGCTTCGCCTTCGCCTTCGCCGGGTCGCCGATGAGGAGGTCGACCTCGGCCGGGCGCATGAACTCCGGCGCCTGGCGGACGTGGCCGCGCCAGTCGGGCAGCTCGGCGACGGCGAACGCGGCGTCGAGGAACTCCTCGATCGAGTGCGTCTCGCCGGTCGCGACGACGTAGTCGTCCGCCTCGTCCTGCTGCAGCATGCGCCACATCGCGTCGACGTAGTCGCCCGCGAAGCCCCAGTCGCGCTTCGCGTCGAGGTTGCCGAGGACGATCTCGTCCTGCAGTCCGAGCTTGATCCGCGCGACCGCCTGGCTGATCTTGCGGGTCACGAACTCGGGTCCGCGGCGCGGCGACTCGTGGTTGAAGAGGATGCCGCTCGAGGCGTGCATGCCGTACGACTCGCGGTAGTTGATGGTCATGTAGTGACCGAAGACCTTGGCGACGCCGTACGGGGAGCGCGGCCACAGCAGGGTCGTCTCGCGCTGCGGCACCTCCTGCACGCGGCCGAACATCTCCGACGAGCTCGCCTGGTAGAAGCGGACCGCCTTGCCGGAATCCTCCTGGTACAGGCGGACCGCGTCGAGCGCGTTCAGGACGCCGTGGCCGGTGACCTGGCTCGTGAGGTGCGCGTTCTCCCAGGAGTAGGCGACGAACGAGATGGCGCCGAGATTGTAGAACTCGTCGGGCTCGGCCTTGTCGATCGCCCGCAGCAGGCTCGAGAGGTCGGTGAGATCGCCCGTGAGGATCCTGACGTCGGGGACGGCGTTCGCGACGATCGACCGGCGCGGGTTGTTCTGTCCCCGCATCAGGCCGAAGACCTCGTATCCCTTCGCGAGCAGGAGCTCCGCGAGGTAGAGGCCGTCCTGGCCGGTGATTCCGGTGATGAGTGCGCGTGGCATGGCTTCCTTCCGAGGCGCGTTCGGCCTGCAACAGCGTAGCGGCTACCCTCTAGGACGATGGTCCAGACTGCGCTCGTCACCGGCGGAGCCGGCTTCATCGGCTCGACGCTCGCGAGACGGCTGACCGCGGACGGCTGGCGCGTCACGGTCGTCGACGCGCTCACCGACTACTACGACCCCGCCGCCAAGCGGCGCAACCTGGACTGGGCCGCGCACGAGTCGCTGACCGTGCTCGAGCGGGACCTGCTCGATCCGGATCTCGACCTCCGGCCGCTCGTCGCCGGGGCGGACGTCGTCTTCCACCTGGCGGGGCAGCCCGGCGTGCGGGCGAGCTGGGGCGAGGGCTTCGATGTCTACTCCCGGGCGAACATCGACGCGACGCAGCGGCTCCTGGAGGCCGCGGTGGGCGCCGAGCGCCTCACCCGGTTCGTCTACGCCTCCTCCTCGTCGGTCTACGGCGACGCCGAGCGGTACCCGACGGCGGAGACGGACCTGCCTGCGCCGATCAGCCCGTACGGCGTGACGAAGCTCGCGGGCGAGCACCTGAGCCGTCTCTATGCGCGGCTGCACGGCGTGCCGACGGTGGCGCTGCGCTTCTTCACGGTCTACGGCCCGCGTCAGCGGCCCGACATGGCGTTCCATCGCTTCATCCGCGCGGCGCTGCACGGAGAGCCGGTCACGCTGTTCGGCGACGGGTCGCAGATCCGGGAGTTCACCTACGTCGACGACATCGTCGAGGCCTGCGTCCGCGCCGGGACGACGGAGGGCGTCGCCGCCGGACGCCTCTACAACGTGTCCGGCGGGGCGAGCGTCAGCGTGCGCGAGGTGCTCGACATCCTCCGCGACCTCGCCGGCGGCTCGCTGACGATCGACCGGCTGCCGGCGGTGCCGGGCGACGTGTTCCGCACGGGCGGCGCCGTCGACCGCGTGCAGGAGGAGCTCGGCTGGCGCCCGGCCGTCGCCATCCAGGACGGGCTCGCGGCCGAGTGGGCCTGGCTGTCCGCGCTCGCCTGAGACGGCCCGGCCTCCTTCAAGGTTTCGCGCAGGGAATTCGTGGCATAGTCGTCGAGCCGAGCCGAGGCGCGCGGGAAGGTCGAAGGGGAATCGATGACGTCGTTCATGCATCGCGTGGCGCTCCGGATCGGCCGCCCGTACGTGCAGCGCTACGACGCGCGCTTCGACGAGCTCCTCAAGGAGATCCAGGACATCCACGCCGCACAGCTGGAGCTCATCAACCACCTCGACGCCCTCGGCTACGCGATCGCTCGCGTCGAGCGGCGGCTCGACGCGAGCCCGGAGCGATGACGGGCCGCCGCCCCATCCCGGTCAACGTCGACCTCTCCACCACCCAGGACCCGCATCACGGCGAGCGCGGGATCCCCGCGTACGCACGCGACTTCGCGCTCGCCTTCGACCGCGTCGCGGACCTCTCGGCGGTCGAGCCGCTCTGGGTCGTCGACGACGCGTATCCCGTCCCTGCCGCGCTCGCGCCGCTCGCAGAGGCCGGCCGGCTCGTGCCGCTGTCGGAGGTCGCCGCGCACCGCCCCCCGCTCTTCACCCACCTGATGTCCCCCATGTACGGTCCGGGGGGCCGGCTCGACACGAAGCGGTGGCTCGACGCGCACCCGGTGCCGGTCGCGATGACCGTGTACGACCTCGTCCCCTACCTGATGCCGGACGACTATCTCGGCGAGACGTCCGCGCGGGCGCGGTTCCACGCGTCGCTCGAGTGGGTCAAGCACGCCGACCTGCTG
>JAGIAU010000203.1 GCA_017744755.1 Microbacteriaceae bacterium | reverse complement strand
GCGCCGGCGAATCCGGCCGCGGCGAGGCCGACGAGCACGATCGCCGTGCCGTGCGTCGCGGCGGCGAGGGGATGGACGAGGGCCTGTCTCGCGCCGAACGCGGCGACCGAGTCCGCGCTGTCGCGATCGCCGCGCCGGCGTCCCGCTCGCCTGCGCCGACCGGCTGGTCGTCCGCCGGAGCCGACCACGATCGCGATCGCGGCGAGGAGGAGGACCGTGCCGGCCGCCGCCGTCGAGGCCGCCAGGGCGAGGCTCGTGGCGCCCGACAGGAGGACGGCGGCGCCGCCCGCGATCGCGAGGGTGACGAGCCCGAGCGCCTCCTCGCCGGCGATCCAGCCGGCGATCCGCATCCGGCTGAAGCCGACCGCCCGCATGACGGCGGCCCGCTCCCGGCGCACGGGGATCGCCGCGAACTGCGCCGCGATGAGCAGGAGGATCGCGGAGAGCAGCGCGAGGCCGAGCAGCGCGACGCTCGACGTCGAGATGGCGACGTCGGCGCGCGCCGCGGCCCCGAGCTCCGACCAGTGCTGCGTGACGGCGCCGAGCGTTCCGACCCGCTGGCGGTCGTCGGGACTCGCGACGCCGAAGGCGTAGTCGTCGACCTCGACGGTGACGTCGGTCGGCGAGGAGCCGGCCACGACGACGGCCCGATAGCCGAGCGCCTCGATCGCGGCGGCGGTCGCGACGACCCGCTGCTGGGCGTCAGCAGAGTAGCCGGCGATGCCGCCGACGCGCACCCGGATCGCATTGACCGGGTCCTCCTGCCCCCAGGCCGTCGCGGCGGCGATCGGCGCGATCGCGACGGTCCGCGGGCTCACGAGACCGAGGCCGCTGACCGAGGGCGCCAGCTCCGCGCCGGCGTGCTCGCCGCTCTCGATCGTGCTGCCGATCGACTCGTAGGCGCCGAGCGGGACGAAGTCGACGGCGCCGGCGTCGGCGATGGCCGCCGGGTCGAACGTGCCGACCGGGACCACGGGGTAGCCGAACGGCTCGTTGCCGGTCGGGACGCGCGAGACCGACGCGTATGCCGACTCGAGCCCGGGTCGGGCGCCGTCCCGCACGAGCGAGAAGGAGCTCCCGCCGGAATAGACGTTCGCGATCTGCTGCGGGTCCGCGAAGCCGGCCGCGCGGAGCTCCGGGGTATCGCCGCTCAGATCGTAGGCAGCGGCGTCCGCCCTCCCGACGGTCGTCAGGTACTGCGTCGCGTAGGCGTCGCGGGGGTTCGGCTCGATCGGCTGCGTGCCGGGCCAGGCGATCGCCGTCGGGTCGGCGATGAAGGGATTGAGCAGGTCCGAGATATCGGCGATGACCGTTCCGAGCGGTTCGCCGGGACCGGTCGGGAATGCGGGGATCTCCGAGCCGAAGCCTTCGCCGACGGACTCGACCCGGAGCGGCCCCAGGGCCTCGACGGAGACGCGGACGCCGAGCGGGGCGACGGCGGCTCCGGCACCGGCGACGACGATGGGGAAGTAGGTCGCCAGGCCCTGCTGCTCCAGCAGCCAGGTGTCGTAGTCGTCCCCGTTCACAGTCCAGAGGCGTCGCAGCTCGGCGAGGACCGCCGCGTCGTTCTGGGGCGCCGCCCAGGCGTCCTCGGCGGCCTTGCGGGCGATGAAGTCCTCGGCGAACGCCCCGCCGTCGCCATGCGCCCAGGCGACCATCGCATCGGTCGCGGCGATGCCGCCGGGTCCGAAGGCGATCAGGTCGTCGAGGAACGCACCGGCGTCCCCGAGCAGGGCGCGTTCCGCGACCGGGTCCACGAGCGTGATGCGAGTCGCGCCGGCGATCCCTCCGGAGAAGCCGTCGAGATACACCGTGAGCGGGCTGGTCTCACTCGCGGCCGGGGTGTAGCCGAGGCCGCTGCCCATGAACTGGTAGACGCCATTGCCCTGATCGAAGCTGCGGAAGCACATGGCCGAGGCGAGAGCGGGATACTCGTCGGCCGATGCCTCGTAGGGACCCCAACCGATCGTGCCGGAGACGGTGCATGGCGGTGGCGGCTCGTCGCGCCCGGTCCCGTCGACGATGATCTGCAGCTCGGAGGCGTGGACGAAGCGCTCCCCGAGCCCGTCGTCGGTCGTGTACTCGACGGCGAGGCGGTACGCCTGCGGCGAGTCGAACGACTCGACGAGATCGCGCGGGATCGTCATCTTCGGGGAGTCGTACTTGAGGTGCGGCACCACGATCTCGCCGATCGGCGCGGCGACGTCCACGCCGGCGACGCCTCGCACCGCGGCGAGGTCGTCGAACGTCAGGCCCGTCCCGGATCCGTTCAGGGTGTTCGGCGGGAGACCGGCCTCCGGGAGCTCGGTGCCGGCCGGCAGCACGAGGATGTCGTAGAGGCCGCGCCAGCTCGCGTCGAGGGAGGCCCGGAGGGCGAGGGCCGCGCCGGCCTGGATCCCGGCGGCGGCGAGGGCGACCGCGCCGAGCAGGAGGACCGCGACGAGCCGGACGGGCTCCCGCCCGAGTCGGCGGAGCGGCCCGGGGACCGAGGCGCGACGGCTCATCGCGCCTCAGTCCGCCGTCGCGCGGAACTCGCCGTCGCCGAGCATGACCCTGACGGCGTCGCCCGGGGCGACCTCGGCGGCGGAGCGGAGGATCGTGCCGTCCTCGCGGAACGCGATCGCATAGCCGCGCTCGAGCGTCCGCACCGGCGAGAGGGCGCGGAGCTGCCCGGCGAGCTGCGCGAGCGAGGCCTCGGCGAGCTCGACGCGGCGCTCGACGAGCCGCGTGCCGCGCTCGGCCCAGCGCGCGACCTCCTCCTCGCGGCGGTCGACGATCCACGCGGTCGTCGCGAGCGCGGGGCGGGAGCGCAGTGCGGCGACCCGCTCGATCTCGTTGGCGATGAACGCGCTCACGCGGCTGAGCAGCCGGGTGCGGGCCTGGCGCACCCCGGCGAGCTCCTCGACGACGTCGGGTACGACGCGCTTCGCGGCGTCGGTCGGGGTCGAGGCGCGGAGGTCGGCGACCTCGTCGAGCAGCGGCCGGTCGTTCTCGTGGCCGATCGCGGAGACGAGCGGGGTGACGCAGGCGGCCGCGGTGCGCAGCAGCGCCTCGTCGCTGAACGGCAGCAGGTTCATGAAGTCGCCGCCGCCGCGCGCGACGATGATGACGTCGACCTCGGGGTCGGCGTCGAGCTCGCGGATGCCGGCCGCGACCTCGGCGGCGGCGCGCTCGCCCTGGACGAGCGCGTAGCGGGTGCGGAAGCGGACGTCGGGCCAGCGCAGTCGCGCGTTCCGGATGACGTCCTTCTCGGCGTCGGAGTTCTCGCCCGTGACGAGCCCGATGCACTGGGGGAGGAAGGGGAGCGGGACCTTCCGCGACGGATCGAACAACCCCTCGTCGGCGAGCTGCCGGCGCAGCCGCTCGAGCCGCTCCATGAGGTCGCCGAGGCCGACGTGCCGGAGCTCGCGGGCGTTGAGCGTGAGCTCGCCGCGGTTCGCCCAGAAGTCGACCTTGGCCCGCACGATGACGCGGTCGCCCGGTTTGAACTCGCTCGCCGCGTCGGGCAGCGTCCGGCTCCAGACGGTCAGGCCGAGCGTCGCGTCCTGCTCGAGGTCCTTGACCTTCGCGAAT
>JAGIAU010000202.1:248-3576 GCA_017744755.1 Microbacteriaceae bacterium | reverse complement strand
GCCTCGACGACATCCGCTGCTACTGGCCGTCCGCGGTCGAGGCCGTCGCGGGCTCGCTCCGGGACCGGGTCGGAGAACGCGCCCGCGTCGGCGTCGTCGGCTCGCTCCAGGCGATCCCGTACGGTCAGTGGCATGCCGTCCAGGAGGCGCTCCCGGGCGTCGAGTTCGTCGACGTGACGAGGGCGCTGAATGAGCATCGCTGGATCCGCAGCCCCGAGGAGGTCGAGCGGCTCCGGATCAGCGGCCGGATCATGGAGGAGGCATGCGACGCCATCGTGGCGCGCCTCCGGCCGGGGATGACGGAGCTCGACGCGAAGGCGATCGTGCACTCCGTGCTGCATCCCTACGGTGCCGAGGAGGGGATCACCTATCTCGCCGCGACCTCGATGGCGGAGCCCGACCGCCGCTCCCCGTGGCAGTTCCCGACCCACCGGCCGGTGCACGACGGCGACGTGCTGATCAGCGAGATCACGATCAACTACTTCGGCTACGGCGCCCAGGTGCACCGGCCGTTCGCGATCGGGCGGCCGCCCGGGCCGATCCACCAGGGGCTCTTCGACGTCGCGGTCGAGTGCTTCGACGCCGTGCGCGCCGTGCTGCGCGACGGCGCGACCTCGGAGCAGGTCGTCGCGGCCGGCGAGGTGGTGGCCGCGCGCGGCTACCGGCTCTTCGACAGCCTGCTGCACGGTGAGATGGGCCGGAGCCCCGAGCTCGGCGCCTCGGGCTCGGAGCACGCCTTCGAGCCGTGGACGTTCCGCACCGGGCAGATGGTGGTGCTGCAGCCGAATCCGGTCACGACGGACGGCTCGGCCGGCCTGCAGGCCGGCTGCGCGCTGCTCGTCGAGGACGACGGCGCGACCCCGCTGCACGGCTGGCCGCTGCGATTCCCGGTGTGCACCGGGCAGGGGCGCCGGACGCGCTCGCGGCTTGCGCCGAGCAATGCGCACTGACAGACTTTCCGCAACCGATTGCATTCGGGCACGAATGCACGATCACGATGGAGTGATGAATGACCGAGGCCATGACCGCGCAGGCGACGAAGGCGACGCCCGGGACGACCGCGTTGGCGGAGCACACGCCCCTGGAGCGCCAGCTCTGGGGCGCGTTCATCGACGGCGAATGGGTGACCCCCGACGGCGCCGACACCTTCGAAGTGACGGAGCCCTCCACCGGCGAGCGGCTCGCGACCGTCGTCGCGGGCGACGCCGCCCTCGTGGACCGGGCCGTGCGCTCCTCTCGGAAGGCGCTCGAGGGCTGGCGCGCCCTCTCGCCGCGGGAGCGCGGGACGATCCTGCGCCAGGTCGCCGCCGAGATCCGCAAGCACCACGAGGAGCTGGGCACGCTGCTGACCCGGGAGAACGGGAAGCCGCGCCGGGACGCGCTGCTCAACGACGTGAGCTTCGCCGGCAACTCCTTCGACTTCTTCGCCGGCCTCGCCGACACGATCCCCGGCGAGATCCTCGACCAGGGGCCGATCGAGGGCCGTGTCATCTACGAGCCGTACGGCGTCGTCGCGGGCATCCTGCCCTTCAACTGGCCGCCGATCCACTTCGCGAAGAAGTCGGCGCCCGCCCTCGTCGTCGGCAACACGATGGTGCTGAAGCCCGGTGAGCAGGCGCCGCTGACGGTCCTGCGCCTCGTCGAGATCGCGAACCGGGTGCTCCCGCCCGGCGTCCTGAACGCCGTGCCCGGCATGGCCGCCGGCGCCGCGCTCGCCGTCCATCCGCGGGTGGAGCGGATCAGCTTCACGGGCGCGACGGCGACGGGGCGCCGAGTGCTCCAGTCCGCCGCCGAGCACCTCACCTTCGCGACGATGGAGCTCGGCGGGAAGAACGCGCTCATCGTCTTCCCCGACGCCGACATCGACCTCGCCGTGAGGATCACGATCGAGTCGATGTTCTACAACCAGGGCGAGGCCTGCACCTCGACGAGCCGGATCCTGCTGCACCCGTCGAACCGCGAGGAGTTCACCGAGAAGTTCGTCGCCGCGGCGATGGCGCTCAAGGTCGGCGACGGGCTCGACGGCGGCACCGACGTCGGCCCGCTCGTCGACGCGAAGCAGCGCGACAAGGTGCTCGCCTACATCGACACCGCCGTCGCCGAGGGCGCCAGGGTCGTCGCCCGGGGCGAGGTGCCGAGCGATCCCGCCTATGCCGGGGGGTACTGGGTGCCGCCGACCGTGCTCGCCGACGTCACGCCGCAGTCGACGGTCGGGCAGGAGGAGATCTTCGGCCCGGTCGCGCTGCTGATGCACTACGACACGATCGAGGAGGCCGTCGAGATCGCGAACGACACGGCCTACGGCCTGACCTGCGCCATGATCACCAGGGACGTCGAGGCCGCCTACCGGATCGCGCACCGGCTCGAGGCGGGCATGATCTTCGTGAACAACTACATGCGCCGGGCGTTCCTCGGCGCCCCGTTCGGCGGCGTGAAGGGCAGCGGCTTCGGCCGGGAGAACGCCGTCGAGACGCTGCACGAGTTCGTCCGCTCCAAGGTCGTGCGGATCCCCTCGGGCAAGGGCGTCGTGCCGAGCTGGCCGCCGAGGGCGTAAAGGGCCGAGCCCTCAGGGCGCTGCGCCGGTGCGGCCCGTTCCTCGCCGGCTCAGCGCAGCCGCCCGGCGCGCACGGCGCCGCGCGGGTCGAGCCCGTCGAGCTCCGGCACCGGCAGGTATCGCCGGCGGAGGTCCGTCATCGTGATGAGCGCCTCGCCGTCGACGAGCCCGTCCGCCACGAGGCCGTCGACCGGGTCCCGCAGGACGTCGGCATGCGCGGCGGCGAGCTCGGCGTCGAGACCGAGCCGGTCGGCGGCCGCGGCGATCGCGATCTCGCGGTGGGCGCCGGCGACGATCTCGGCTGCCGTGGTCGTGAGCACGGCAGCGAGCCGGTCGACCGCCTCGGGCTGCGCCGAGTCCGTGAGCCGGGCGAGCACGGTGCCGAGGTACGGGCCGACCTCGGCCGTCGAGCCGAGGAGGCCGGCGCCGGCCGCGGCGCCGCGGAGCTCGTTCCCGGCGTTCAGGATGGTCGCGTCGCAGTCGCCGGCGAGCAGCGCCTCCAGCCGCTTCGGCGTGGATCCGAGCGCGACGATCTCGACGTCGTCCCGGCGCAGGCCGCGCGCCCCGAGCAGCGCGTAGCAGAGGAATGCGAAGCCGCTCGTCGGCACGTCGACGCCGACCCGGATGCCGGGGCGCAGCTCCCCGCCGGGCCGCACGCCGAGACGCAGGCCGAGGCCGCGGTCGAACGCGGCGACGATCTCGCCACCGCCCGTGACGACGGCGCCGTTGCTGGAGCCGCCCGCCTCGAACGGAGGCATCAGGAAGGCCCAGATG
>JAGIAU010000202.1:0-238 GCA_017744755.1 Microbacteriaceae bacterium | reverse complement strand
GGCGCTGCGGCGGGTTCGACGAGAGGAAGCGGTAGGCGACGACATTGTCGGGATTCGTGAAGACGGCGTCGTACTCGCCGTCGGCGAGCGAGCGGAACTGCGCAGGGGAGCTCGGCACCGCGATCTCGGCGACATCGATGCCCGCATCGGCCAGTCGGCCCAGTCGCCGCGCGACCTCCAGCAGCACCGGCGGGGAGAACGTGCCGAGTCGGATGAGGGAGGGGGTTGACATATGCAA
>JAGIAU010000201.1 GCA_017744755.1 Microbacteriaceae bacterium | reverse complement strand
GCCTATAGCACCGACGCGAACATCTGGGGCGCGACGCACGAGGCCAAGCTGCTCGAGGAGCTCTCGACGGGCATGGACATCGTCGAGCCGATCATGGGCGTCGCGCACTGGCGCGAGGACGTGCCGATCGCCGCCGAGGACGTCACCGTGGGCTTCCGCGCCGGCCGGCCGGTCTCGCTGAACGGCGTCTCCTACGAGAGCGACCCGGTCGCCCTCGTCCTCGAGGCGAACGCGATCGGCGGGCGCCACGGCCTCGGCATGTCCGACCAGATCGAGAACCGCATCATCGAGGCGAAGTCGCGCGGCATCTACGAGGCGCCCGGCATGGCGCTGCTGCACACCGCCTACGAGCGCCTGCTGTCCGCGATCCACAACGAGGACACCCTCGCGAACTACCACGCGGAGGGCCGTCGCCTCGGCCGCCTCATGTACGAGGGCCGCTGGCTCGACCCCCAGTCGCTCATGCTCCGCGAGTCGCTGCAGAAGTGGGTCGGCTCGGCCGTCACGGGCGAGGTCGTGCTGCGCCTGCGCCGCGGCGACGACTACACGATCGTCGACACGCGCGGGCCCGCACTGAGCTACCACCCGGAGAGGCTGTCGATGGAGCGCGTCGAGGACGCCGCCTTCGGCCCGCTCGACCGGATCGGCCAGCTCACCATGCGCAACCTCGACATCGCCGACTCGCGCGCCCGCCTCGAGCAGTACGCGGAGCTCGGGATCGTCGGCGGTGAGACCGCGGAGCTCGCCTCCGACGTCGTCAGGCCGGCCGAGCTCGAGGGCTGAGCGCGCCGGTCGCGACGAGGATCCCGCCGAGCACGAGCGCGATCCCGATCCACTGCGGCCAGGCGAGCAGCTCGCCCGCGGCGAGCGTGCCGAGCAGGATGCCCGTGACGGGGTTGAGCAGCCCGATGACGCCGACCGTTCCGGCCGGCAGGCGCGACAGGCCGGTGAACCACGCCCAGTTCGCGAGCGCGGTGACGACGAGCGCGACGTAGGCGTAGGCGGCGATGCCGACGCCGTCGACGGGGAGCGGGGCGCCCTCGACGACGGCCGCGATCGCGACGAGCACGAGCCCGCCGATCGTGACGTGCCAGGCGGCGATGTCGAGCGGGCGCGGACCGTCCGCCCAGCGCTTCGACAGCACCGAGGCGATCGCGTTCAGCAGCATCGCGGTGAGCGCGGCCGCGACGCCCCACCAGTCGAGCCGGCCCGTGCCGAGGCCGACGACGAGCAGGACGCCGCCGAGGCCGAGCACGGCGCCGAGCGACATCATGGCGGTCGGGCGCTCGCCGGCGAGCGCCCAGCCGAAGCCCGCGAGCGCGACGGGCGCGAGCGCCATGACGGAGGTCGCGATGCTGGACGGCAGGAGCTGGGCCGCGAGGTAGGCGAGCGTGAAGAAGGCGACGACGTTGAGCAGGGCGAGCACCGCGGAGCGCCACCACCAGGCGCCCTGCGGCAGCCGTCGGGAGAACGCCATGAGCACGAGGCCGGCGGGCAGCGCACGGATCGCGGCGCCCCAGAACGGCTCGCCTGACGGCAGGGCGTGCGCCGTCACGAAGTAGTACGAGCCCCAGGCGACCGGTGCGATCGCCGTGATGAGCACCCAGCGCCGGTTCCCTGTCACGTCAGGGATAATAGTTTCCACGGAAGGTATTATTCCCGCATGAGCGAACGCCCCGGAGCAGACGCCCCCGGCCCCGACCTCGTCGCCTGGGTGCAGGAGCAGTGGCGCCGCGAGCGCCCCGACCTCGACGTCGCCCCCATCGGCATCATCGGCCGGCTGCACCGGCTCGCCGGGCGGCTCGACGAGGAGCTGCTGCTCGTCTACGGGCGCTACGACCTCGGCGAGGGCGAGTTCGACGTGCTCGCCACACTGCGGCGCAACGGGCCGCCGTACGAGCTCGTCGCGGGCGAGATCGCCCGGTACACGATCGTCACCTCCGGCGCCGTCACGAAGCGCGTCGACCGCCTGGAGGCCGCCGGGCTCGTCACCCGGCGGCCCTCCGCCGCCGACGGCCGCTCCCGCGTCGTCGCCCTCACGGACGCCGGCCTGCGGGTCATCGACGCCGCGTTCACGGCGCACATCCGCAACGAGCACCGCCTCCTCGACGTGCTCGATGCCGACGAGCGAGCGCAGCTCGAGGCGCTCCTGACGAGGTGGCTCGCGGCGTTCGACGGCTAGGTAGCTCGGAGCCGGAGCGCCTCGGCGTACCGAGCCGGGTCGTTGCGCACCGGGGGAGAGACGGCGAGGTGGCGCGCCGACACTCGCTCCGCGTAGGGCTCCCGGTACGGCAGCACGATGATGGTGTCCAGCCCGGTCGCCCACGCGCCGCGCAGCACGCCGGCGTTGCGCCACTCCGGCTGCGACGCCAGTGGCATCGCGAGGTCGGGCATGAGCTGATCGACCCACCGCGCAAGCGCCTCGGTGTCGATCCCCTCGTCGCCAAACTGCGCGATCCAGGAGGTCGAACGATGATCGAGGTGCGCCAGCGCTCCGGGCGGGGCGGAGATATGCGCCTCCCACGCGAGCTTCCACGCCTCGCGCCACCAGTCCTCCCACGTGGCCCGGTCCGGCGCGTCGGGCCTCGCGGAGCTGCCTGGGTCCGGGCGCGGCTCGAGGGCCGGCTCCTGCGGCAGCAGTCCCCAGGCGCTGCGGACGAAGAGCAGCTCGAGGAGGTTGCGGTCGCGCTCCTCGACGTGGATGCGCATCTCCGGCGGCCAGTCATTCATCGGCGACCCCCATCCGTTGGATGTTGGTACACAACATAGTGCGCCCGGACTCACACATCCCGGCGCTGGAGCGTAAGCGCCCCGAGCACGAGCGAGACTCCCGCCCAGGCCAGCAGCACGAGACCCGCCCCCCAAGGCTCGAGGCCATTGGGGACGGTCGCGCTGGAGGAGAGGATGCTGCCGGCCGTGGTCGGCAGGAAGTTGATGATCGTCTGCGCCGAGTGGCCGCCCAGCTCCCGGCGGAACGCACTCGCGTCGGCGTCAGTTCACGATGCCGATGTGGCCGCGGTGCGCGTCCTGCTCGATCGCGTCGACGAGGGCGACCGCGATGTCCGCGCCGGACAGTGTCGAGGCGTAGCCGTCGATCGACACCTCGCCGCCGAGCCGGTAGCGGCCCGAGCGCTCCCCCGGGGCGTAGGCGCCGAAGGTCGCGGCCGGGCTGACGAACGTCCAGTCGAGGCCCTCCGGGGCGTCCGACTGCAGCCAGTCGAGCACGGACACGGCCTCGAGCGCCTCGTCCTTGAAGGGGAAGGAGTCGTCGAGCGATGCGGCGAAGCGCGGCCCGCCCTCCTCGGTGCGGAGCGCGTTGAAGCCGCCGATGACGATGAGGCGGGCGCCTGCGGCGAGCGCCGCGTCGGCCACGTCCTGGTAGATGCCGAGCGTTCTGCCCGCCATGTCGCCGCGGGGCGAGAGCGAGGCGACGACCGCGTCGGCGCCCGCGATCGCGTCGGCGACGAGCTCGCGGTCCGCCGCGGAGCCCTGGCGGTAGTCGACGCCGGCGACGGGCGCCGACGGGGCGGTGCGGCTGACGGCGACGACGTCGTGGCCGCGGGCGGCCGCCTCCGCGAC
>JAGIAU010000200.1:831-3590 GCA_017744755.1 Microbacteriaceae bacterium | reverse complement strand
GCTCGAAAGCAGCGCCGACCGCGCAAGTCGTCGCGGGCGGTGCAGGCGACAGCGGGGCGTCCGCGAGCACCGTGCGATCGTCGCGCCGGCATTCGCCTTCGCCCGCGGCAGGAAGCGCGGTGAACGTTACGCCGCTGCGCTCGAGCACGGCGCGGCATTCGGCGGGGTCGTCGCGCAGCATGCGCAGGACCCGCGGCTGACCGTCGGCGCCCAGATGAACGAGGGCGAGGTGTCCGCCCGGCTCGGCCTCGCCGGCTGGCCCGCCGTCGCCGAGGAGTCGATCATCGCCCGCGACGTGCTGCTCGCCGAGCATGTCGGCGCGCGGCTGCACGTGTGCCACGTCTCCACCGCCGGGGCCGTCGAGGTGATCCGCTGGGCGAAGGCTCGCGGCATCGCGGTGACGGCCGAGGCGACGCCGCATCACCTGTTCCTCACGGAGGCTGAGGCGGAGGGCTACGACGCGCGGTTCAAGGTGAACCCGCCGCTGCGCACGGCCGCCGACGTCGAGGCGCTGCGCGCAGGCCTCGCCGACGGCACGATCGACATCGTCGCGACCGACCACGCCCCGCATCCGACGGAGGCGAAGGAATGCGCCTGGGCGGAGGCGGCGAACGGCATGGTCGGCCTCGAGTCGGCGCTCTCCGTCGTGCAGGCGGCGATGGTCGACACGGGACTGCTCGGCTGGGCCGACGTCGCCCGCGTCATGTCGCGGAACCCCGCGCGGATCGGCGGGCTGCGCGGCTACGGCGCGGCGTTCGCGCCCGGGTCGCCCGCGCATCTGACGCTCGTGGACCCGGCGGCGCGTTCGTGCTTCTCGAAGGAGGAGCTGCACGGCCGCTCGACCAACTCCCCGTATCTCGGCCGCGAGCTGCCCGGCCGCGTGCTGCACGTCTTCCACGGCGGCATCCCGACCGTCGCGGACGGACTCCTCCGTCCGGCCGAGGAGGTCGCCGCGGCGGCGGCCCTCGCCACCACCGCGGGCTCCCGGAGCGAGCGCGACGAGTCGAAGGGCGCGCGATGACCCCCGTCCAGCTCTGGTCGCTCGTGAGCGTCCTCGTCGTGGCGATCCCCGGTGGGATCCTCATGATCTGGGGCTGGCGCCGCCGGCAGCGCCGGCAGGCGGACATCCCTGCGCTGCCCGCCGTGCCTGGCTCCCTGGGCGAGCGGAGCGGGTCGAAGGGCGTCACCCGCCACCCCGCGAGCTACGTCGCGACGACGACCGCGGGCGAGCCGACGGACCGGATCAGCGTCCGCGGCCTCGCCTTCCGCGGGCGGGCGGTCGTGTGGGTCGCCGAGGAGGGCGTGCTCATCGAACGCACCGGGGAGGCCGCGATCTGGCTGGAACGCGCCGCGCTCGGCGGCGTCGGCCGCGCCACCTGGACGATCGATCGCGTCGTGGAGGGCGACGGCCTGCATCTGCTCCGCTGGTCGCTCGACGGCCAGGAGTTCGACACGTACCTGCGGCTCGACGAGCCGGCTGAGTTCGACGCGGCGCTTCGGCTCGCTGCGCTCGCTCAGCGAACCAACCCCGAGGCCGGTCTCCCTGAGCGCGCCGAGGGCGAGTCGAAGGGAATCGACGCATGAGCCCCACCCCCGCCGTCCTCGTCCTCGAGGACGGGAGCCGCTACGAGGGCGAGGCGTACGGCGCCATCGGCCGCACGCTCGGCGAGGTCGTCTTCGCGACCGGCATGACCGGCTACCAGGAGACGCTGACCGACCCGTCGTATGCGGGCCAGATCGTCGTCATGACCGCCCCGCACATCGGGAACACGGGCGTCAACGACGAGGACCCCGAGTCCCGCCGCATCTGGGTCGAGGGCTACGTCGTCCGCGACCCCTCGCGCATCGTCAGCAACTGGCGCGCCGACCGCTCGCTCGACGAGGAGCTCGCCGCGAACGGCATCGTCGGCATCGCCGGCATCGACACGCGCGCGATCACCCGCCATCTGCGCGACACGGGCTCGATGCGCGGCGCGATCTTCTCCGGCGAGGAGGCGGCGCTCCCGGAGGCGGAGCAGCTGCGCATCGTCCTCGCGAGCCCGGAGATGTCGGGGCAGAACCTCGGGGCGCAGGTCACGGTCCCGGCGCCCACGGTCACCCCCGCGCGCGGCGAGCAGCTCGGGCGCCTCGCGATCATCGACCTCGGCGTCAAGCAGTCGACGGTCGAGAACATGGCCGACCGAGGCTTCGAGGTGCACGTGCTGCCGATGTCCTCGAGCTTCGCGGACATCGCGGCCGTCGACCCCGCCGCCGTGTTCTACTCCAACGGCCCCGGCGACCCGGCCGCCTCGGACGCCGAGGTGCTCGTGCTGCGCGAGGTGCTCGACGCCGGCCTGCCGTTCTTCGGCATCTGCTTCGGCAACCAGCTCTTCGGCCGCGCGCTCGGCCTCGGCACCTACAAGCTGCCCTTCGGCCACCGCGGCATCAACCAGCCCGTGCTCGACAAGGCGACCGGCCGCGTCGAGATCACGGCGCACAACCACGGCTTCGCCGTCGACGCGCCGCTCGAGGGCGCGATCGACAGTCCGAACGGCTACGGGCCGGTCGAGGTGAGCCACGTCGGGCTCAACGACCAGGTCGTCGAGGGCCTGCGCGCGCTCGACATCCCCGCCTTCTCGGTGCAGTACCACCCGGAGGCGGCTGCCGGCCCGCACGACGCCAACTACCTGTTCGACCGCTTCGCGGAGATGGTCCGCGCGCACGCCGCAAGCAAGGAGTCCCGTGCCTAAGCGCGACGACATCGAGTCCGTCCCTGTCTC
>JAGIAU010000200.1:0-821 GCA_017744755.1 Microbacteriaceae bacterium | reverse complement strand
TTCCGCGACATGGTGCTCGCAACTCAGGAGACGAAGAAGAATGCCTAAGCGCGACGACATCCGCTCCGTCCTCGTCATCGGCTCCGGCCCGATCGTCATCGGGCAGGCCGCGGAGTTCGACTACTCCGGCACGCAGGCCTGCCGCGTGCTGCGCGAGGAGGGCGTCCGCGTCATCCTGGTGAACTCGAATCCGGCGACGATCATGACCGACCCCGGCTTCGCGGACGCGACCTACGTCGAGCCGATCAACTCCGCCGTGATCGAGGAGATCATCAAGAAGGAGCGGCCCGACGCCATCCTCCCGACGCTCGGCGGTCAGACCGCGCTCAATGCGGCGATCGCGCTGCACGACGAGGGCATCCTCGAGCGGTACGGCGTCGAGCTCATCGGCGCCAAGGTCGATGCGATCCGCAAGGGCGAGGACCGGCAGCTCTTCAAGGACCTCGTGATCGAGGCCGGAGCCGACGTCGCGCGCTCCTTCGTCGTCCACGACCTCGTCGAGGCCCGCGCCGCGATGGCGGAGCTCGGCCTGCCGCTCGTCGTCCGGCCGTCGTTCACGATGGGCGGGCTCGGCTCGGGCTTCGCGTACACGGAGGCGGAGTTCGACCGGATGGTCACCGACGGCCTCCACCAGTCGCCGACGACCGAGGTGCTCCTCGAGGAGTCGATCCTCGGCTGGAAGGAGTACGAGCTCGAGCTCATGCGCGACCGCGCGGACAACTGCGTCGTCGTCTGCTCCATCGAGAACGTCGACCCGGTCGGGGTGCACACCGGCGACTCCATCACGGTCGCCCCGGCGCTCACGCTGACGGACCGCGAGT
>JAGIAU010000001.1 GCA_017744755.1 Microbacteriaceae bacterium | reverse complement strand
CGATGAGGGCGCCGTCATAGAGCTTCCAGAGGAACTTCACCGTCGCGCCGTCATCCGTGCGCAGCGTCCGCACGGGCGTGAGCAGCTGCGGCAGCAGCGCGCCGACGAGCTCCTCGCGACCCTGCTTCGGGAGGTCCGTCATCTCGGCCGGGTCGTCCGTGTAGTGCGCGAACCAGTGCGTCGCGAGCTGCTTCGCGCGGAACCTCGGGAAGCCGAGGGCCTCGACCGTCGAGGCGCGTTCCTCGACGGAGAGGTCGGCGAGATGCACGGGCGGCTTGCCCCGCCGCACGGGCGCCTCGAATTGCAGCAGCGGCCGCCCGCCGGCATCGCGCGCCTGCGTCCAGCCCTCGGTCGCCGGGCGCACCTGCGGTCGTTCGTTCACCCGACCATTGTCCCAGCCGCACCGCCGCGTGGGCTCCGCATCCGCGAAGACGTCGCCTGCGGCCGCCCGGGCGCTATCCGCCGAGGACGAGGAGCGAGCTGGACGCGGTGGCGAGCGTCGTGCCGCCGGCATCGAGGATCGCGCCCTCCGCGAAGATGACGCGCCTGCCGGGTTTGGTCACCGTGCCGACGACGCGCAGCGGGCCGGTCCGCAAGGTGATCGGCCGGAGGTACTTCACGGCGATCTCGATGGAGGTGTAGCCGACCCCGGCGGGCAGGGTGGTCTGCGCCGCGCATCCGGTCACGGTGTCGAGCGCCGTGCAGGCGTATCCGCCGTGGACGGTGCCGAGCGGGTTGTAGTGCTCTTCGCCCGGAACGCATTCGAAGACCACTCGCCCTTCCTCGACCTCGCGGATGCTCGCATTCATCGTGACCGCCATCGGAGGCGGTGGCAGGACGCCGTCGCGGAGCGCGCGGAGCATCTCGATGCCCGTCAGTCCGGAGGCGCGCTCGAGGACGGCGCCGGGGTCGGCCCAGGTCAGGGTCCGGCTGGTCATGACGACTCCTTCGCGCTCAGGCCAGCTGCGGGTAGAGGGCCTCGACCGGCTGGGAGAGCGCGGCGCGGATCCGGCGGCTCGTGTCGTCCGCGAGCACCTCATGCGCGCCGGCTTCGAGGGCGTCGTAGATCGCCGCCACGATCACCGCGGGGTCGTTCTTCGGGACGTCGAGCCCGGCGAGCATGGGGGTGTCGGTGTAGCCGAGATGGCTGCCGAGCACCTGCGTCCCCTGGCCGCGCAGCTCGAGCCGCAGCGTGTTCGTGACCGACCAGAGCGCTGCCTTGGTGCCGGAGTAGGCGCCGGGGGTCGCGAGCCAGCTCAGCGCGGAGAGCACGTTGACGACCGCGCCGCCGCCGTTCGCGGCGAGCGCCGGCGCGAAGGCCCGCGTCAGCGCGATCGGAGCGAGGACGTTCGTCGCATAGGTCGCCCGGATGGTCTCCAACGGGTCGTCGAGGAGGCTCCGTCCGCCGATGACCCCGGCGTTGTTGATGAGCACGGTCGTGTCGCCGGCGAGCTCCGCCGCCGCGGCGATGGACTCCGCGCTCGTCACGTCGAGCGCGAGGGGGACGATGCGCGAGTCGGACCAGGCGCGCGGGCTCCGCGCGCTCGCGTAGACCTTCGCCGCTCCTCGGTCGATGCCCTGGGCGACGAACTGCTCGCCGAGGCCGCCGTTCGCCCCGGTGATCAGGACGACGGCGTTCTGGAGGGTGGTCATGGTGGCTCCTTGTCGAGATGGGTGGTGGGCGGGTCAGGGGTGAGACACCGCGGCTCAGGCGTAGGCGCGGGCCTCGGACGCCCGCCCGAAGACGGCGGCCCCCGCGGCGGTCGCGACGACGAGCACCGCACCGGTGACGACCGCCACCCCGAAGCCGCCGCTGCCGGCGAGCGCCCCGAGCCCGAGCGAGCCGACGACCTGGGCGATGTAGCCGAAGACATAGGCGGTCGAGACGGCGGCGCCGCGATGGTGGAGGGGGGCCGCCTTGCCGACGAAGGCGAGACCGCCGCTGGTGAGGAGGGCGAAGGCGAAGCCGCTGACCACGGAGGACCCGAAGAACAGCGGGAGCGACGGGACCACGGCGCAGAGCGCGAGCGCGACCATGCTGACGACGGCGGCAACGAGCCCCCAGCGCAGCATCGACTCCGGCCGGAGCCGTCGAAGCGTGAGGGAGGCGACCGCGACCGTCGCGGTGCTCAGGCCGATGACGAGGCCGCCGATGAAGGCGTCCGAGGAGCCGAGCAGGCCTCTGGCGATGGTCGCTCCCATGCCGACGAAGATCGCGCCGATGAGGAACGAGCTGATGACGCCGAACACGCCGGCGGCGAACCACGAACGGCCCTGCGCCGGGATGAGCAGCGCCCGCGGCCGCCAGCGCCCCTTCGCCTCGTCGCGGGTGTGCCGCGGCAGCCGCAGCGAGAGCGCGAAGACGGCGACGGCCGCGATGACGAACACCCACTGGTTCAGCACCATCGGCGCCGGCGCCCACTCCACCAGCGCGCCGCCGAGGATCGCGGAGACCGTCAGCCCCGCCGACGTGGCGACCGACACCGTGGCCCCCGCGATGCGGGCGCCGTCCGGGCCGCCGAACTCGATGATCGCGGCCGTCGCGGGAGCGAAGGCCAGTCCGACACCCGCGCCGAGGAGGATGCGCCCGAGGAACACGGTCCACGCCTCCGGCGCGAAGCCGAGGATCACCCCGCCCGCGATCACGAGGCCCAGACCGAGGAGGATCGTCGTGCGCCGTCCGACGTGGTCGGAGAGGTTGCCGAAGATCAGCAGCATGGCGATCGAGACCGCCGGGTAGACGCCGAACATCGCCGAGGTGACCCACGCATCGAGGTGCCAGTGCGCCGCGTAGAGCGGGTAGTTGACCGAGGACGCCCCGCTCGCCCACATCGCCACCGCCGCGACGGCGGCGGCCGCGAAGAAGCCGTATCGCTGACGCAGCACTGGCAGACCCTTCTGACTTCGTCTGTCCAAGTTATCTCAGTAAGTTGGATTCACCAAGTCAGGCGTAGACTCTTCGCATGCCCCATCCCCGTTCCTACGGGCTCGAAGCGGCCTGTCCCGTCTCCCGGAGCCTCACCGTGCTCGGCCGGCGGTGGACTCTGCTGCTGCTGCGCGAGGCATTCCTCGGCAAGACCCGGTTCGCGGAGTTCAGCCGTATCGGCATCCCCAGCGACGTGCTGGCCGCGCGCCTCCAGGCGCTCGTCGACGAGGGGCTGTTCGAACGGCGCCCCTATCAGTCGGACGGGGAGCGCGCCCGCGACGAGTACGTGCTCACCGACGCAGGACGCTCGACGCTGCCGATCATCGCAGCGCTCGCGGCATGGGGCGACGAGCACGTCCCGAGCGCGGCCGCGGAGCCGATGCGCTTCCTCGACGGCGAAGACGGCAGGCCGCTGACGATCGGCTTCACGGATGGCGCGGGGAGAGCCGTCGAGGCCTCGGACGTGCTCATCACCCGCTGAGCGACCGGCGTCGGGGCGGGCCCGGCGCGCCCGGGTCGTTCGTCCACCCGGCTACGGTCCCAGGCGGTGCTCGTGGATCGCCGTGCTGAGCGTCGCGCCGTTGATCTCGAGGTAGAGCTGGCCCTCGGTCAGCGATGCCGTGATCGCGTTGCGCCGATCGAGCCGCTCGGCCACCGCGTCGACGAAGCCGGGGTCGAAGCTGCGCAGCACCACGTGCTCGGCGCGATGGATCCGCTTCCCGGCCCACGCCGCGAGCAGCTTCGCGGGATCCCGGTGCGTGTAGACCGCCACCCGCCCCGCCGCCTTGCTCCCGAAGTGGAGCCGCTCGGCGTCCGGGGCGCCGACCTCGATCCACGCGGTGAGCGATCCGGTGAGGTCGCGAACGACGACGGCCGGCTCGTCGGTCGCCGAAACGCCTTCGCTGAACGCGATGCCCTCCTCGAGCTCGAGGCAGTATGCGAGCAGCCGCACGACCATGAACGCCTCGGTCTCCGACGGGTGGCGCGCGAGCCGCAGACTCAGGTCCTCGTAGATCCCCCGGTCGACGTCGGCCAGCTGCACCTGGAACGTGTGGATCGTCGCGCCGAGTGCCATGGGCCACGAGCTTACGGGGCGGGCGATCCGCCGTCCGCCGGGACGCGGCAGGAACAGGCAAGCCTCCGCGGCGAACGTGCTACGCGGCGGCCGCCTCGAACGGTTGGCTGGAAGGGCCGGACGCCCCGGCCCGAGAGGAGCAGCACATGCCAGTCGCCATCGTCATCGGAGGAAGCGCCGGCATCGGCCAGGCCGCCTCGATCGAGCTCGCCCGGCGGGGCTTCGACGTCGTCGTGACCTACCGCAGCCACCCGGAGGGCGCCGCCGAGGCGGTCGCCGCGGTCGAGGCGCTCGGTCGGCGCGCCGTCGCGCTGCCGCTCGATCTCGACGACGCCGACGCGTTCCCCGGATTCGCGGAGCGGGTGCGCCAGGCCCTGGCCGAGACGTGGCGGGCGACGACGTTCCAGGTGCTCGTCCACAACGCCGGGGTCGGCGAGGCGGCCCGCCTGGGCGAGATCACGGACGAGCACTACGAGCGGCTGCAGCGCGTCCTGCTGAAGGGACCGGTCTTCCTCACCCAGGCACTCGAGCCGCTGCTCGCCGACGGCGGCTCGGTCGTCTTCACGACGAGCAGCTCGACGAAGCCGGCCGGCGTCACACCCGGCTACGGCGTCTACGCCGCGATGAAGGGCGGCCTCGTCGTCCTCGTGCGCTATCTCGCGAAGGAGCTCGCCGCGCGCGGCATCCGCGTCAACTCGGTCTCGCCCGGTCCCACCCGGACGCGGCTCGGCGGCGACGCCTTCGATCGCTTCCCCGAGCTCATCGCGCCGCTCGCGGCACGGGCGGCGCTCGGCCGGATCGGAGAGCCCGAGGACGTGGGCGCCGTCATCGCGTTCCTCGCCTCGGACGAGAGCCGCTGGATCACCGGCCAGGACCTCGAGGCCTCGGGCGGCTACGACCTCTGACCTCGCCGGGTGAGAATTGGCCCATGGGGTTCGTCATCACGGAGGACAGTCCGGAGCGCGAGGACGTGCGCGCGCTCATCGCGGAGCACCTGGCGGACATGTTCGCGACGTCGTCGCCGGAGAGCGTGCACGCGCTCGACGTGTCGGCGCTCCTCGAGCCGACGATCACCTTCTGGACGGCGCGCCAGGAGGACGGCACACTGCTCGGCACCGCTGCGATCAAGCGGCTGACGGTCGGCGGAGAGCTGAAGTCGATGCGGACGCCACGCGCCGCGCGGGGGCTGGGAGCGGGACGCGCCCTGCTCGAGCACGCGATCGCGGAGGCCACGGCCCGCGGCTGGTCGGCACTGTGGCTCGAGACCGGCACCCAGGACTACTTCGTCCCCGCGCGAACGCTCTACGCCTCGCGCGGCTTCGTCGAGTGCGGTCCCTTCGAGGGCTACGCCCTCGACCCGGAGAGCACCTTCATGCGCCTCGATCTGGCGGAGCGCGCCTGAGCCGTAGGTCGCCTGACTAGGCTCGCGCCATGAGCGATTCGATCATCGATCCGGCCGAGGAGCGCAAGCACACCCGGGACTACAAGCAGCACACCCCCGACATCCTCGCGGCGTTCGACGCCTTCGACGGCGCCGTGTTCGCCCCGGAGGGCCGGGAGATCCCGCTGAAGTACCGCGAGCTCATGGCCGTGGCGATCGCGACGACGACGCAGTGCGTGTACTGCATCGACTTCCACACGGCCGCGGCGAGGAAGGCGGGCGCGACGCTCGGCGAGATCGCGGAGGCCGCGTGGGTCTCGGCGGCGCTGCGGGCCGGCGCCGCGTTCTCCCACGGTCGCCTCGCGTTCAAGCTGTACGGCGAGCACGAGCACTGAGCCCCGGCACGGCTCCCCCGCACAAACGAAGAACCCCGGGTCTAGAAATCCCGGGGTTCTTCAGTGTGCCGACACGGGTCCGCCTTCACCACCGACGGCTTGCAATCCGTCGACCGCTCGTGCGGCGCACCTGCTCCCTGCGTGCGAATCGGTCGGGCCGGTCGAGCCGAAGCCCGGCCGGTCCGACGATCCACGATGGGCGACTACGTTCCCCTGGCGTCCTCCCGTCCCGAAGGACCGGATTCGCTTCGCCGATCTCAAGAGACCGGCTCCGCCGGGCCTGAGCCCTGCCGATGGTTGTGTTCCGTCACCCCGACCGCCGATGCACGCCTTCCCGTTCGAACCGCCGAGGACTCTCATCCCCGGACTCGCGAACCTTCCAGCACCCCGCTCTCATCGACTCCGCGCACGAATGCCCGGCTCCGATCACCTGCGAGATCTGCACCGACTGCCAGCGGGAGCCACCCTCCGGAGCCGGGCCTGGGCCCTTCCCCTTCCGGTGTTTCGCCGTTTCGGTGAAGAAGAGATTACTCAGCGGGAAACGACGCACAACCCGTCAAGTTTCGCTGGATAGTTGAGACTTCTGCCGGGTGAACGCCGGGTGTCCTAGACCCCGGTGATCAGCCGCGTGATCATCGAGAAGAAGCCCTGCATCGGCCCCTGGTACCAGACGATGACGAGCAGCAGCACGATGTTCAGCCCGACCAGCACCCAGAACGTCGCCTGGAACGCGCGCTTGCGGTTCTTGTGGCGCAGCGCCTGCTGCGCGATGACCGCCCCCGGCCAGCCGCCGAGGAGGGACGCGACCTGCAGCGTCGTCTCGCGGGTCCTCCACCCCCTGTCGATCGCCGCGCGCTTGTCCAGGTAGTACAGCCCGAAGGCCGCGGCGCTCATCAGCGGATAGAGCAGGATCGCCCACAGCGGCAGCTCCCAGTACACGGCGATCAGGACGAACAGCACCGCGAAGACCGGCACCAGTGCGAGGGGGAGCCACTGGACCGGCGCACGATTCCGCTCGGCGAGGGCCGCGGCGGCGGCCCGCTGGGCCGCCTCGTTCGCGAGGCGGACCGAGTGCACGAGCTCGACCGCGAGCGCCTGAGGGCGGCCGTCGCCGCCCTTGCCGACCGCGTACGTGAGCTCGTCGCCGTCGCCCGGCCGCGGCGCGTCCTTGGGGAACTCCGAGATGTGGACGAACACCCTCCGCCCGCCGGCCGCGGGCGCGATGAACCCGAAGCCGCGCTCATCGTTCCAGTCGACGAGCAGACCGGACGCCCTGGGGGTCGGGTCCACCATGACAGGTGATGCTAGCGATCGAAGCTGACGCGCCGCCCGCGACGCACCGTCCCGCGACCGTGCTCAGGCCGGCTGCGCGAACGGTCTGCGGCGGCGCAGCAGCCCCGGCAGCCGTTCGATCCCGCGCTGCGCGGCGACGAAGCCGAGGAGCACGGGGTAGAGGATGAACAGCAGCGGGATCTCGTAGACCACCGGGATGCCGATCAGGTTCCAGAGGAGGACGAGGATGCCCGAGCCCTCGGGGTCGAAGAAGTACATGTAGTTCGCCGCCGGGTCGACGAACGCGCGGCAGAGCAGCGTCGCGACGAGCACCCCGAGCGCGAGGATCGTGAACCACACGAGCGACAGCGCCGCGTCGCGCCAGCGCGGACGGTACAGGCCGAGGCCCGCGTGCACGAAGGGCAGCAGGACGTTCAGCCCGTGGACCGCGTAGAAGAGCGTTCCCATGACCCAGAAGCCGTCGCCCTCGTACTCCTTGCCCGGCGCGACGAGCGCGAGGAACGCGGCGAGCGCGCCGGGGAAGAAGAGCAGCGTCTGCAGCGGGTGCGCCCACCACTGCCGCTTCGTCGCGAGCATCGCCGGGATGAGGAGGAATGTGCAGATCGTGCAGAAGTGCAGCGGCCAGTTCCGGCTCAGCACGAAGTCGGGGAACGCCCCGCTGCCGATCCGGTCGAAGGTGAACCACGTCGAGATCGCCCAGTTCCCGACGGCGATGCCGAAGAGCGTCCAGCGCTGCGTCGCGTCCGCCCGGCCGCGGAGCGCCGCCCACAGCACGACGGTCGCGACGAGCAGCCCGACCAGGAAGAGCGTCCACGTCGCCGTGAAGGGAGTCACGCGACGAGGTTAGGGGATGGCGAACGCGCTCCTGCGCACGCGAGGCTCTACACCGCGGGCGCGTCGGGAGCGCTCGCTCTGCCGCCCGCGACCGCACCCGTGCTCGCGCTCGCGAGGAACCGGCTGAGCGCGTCGCGCGTGGAGGCGAGGCGCTCGACCTTCTCGTCGATCTCGTCGCGGATGCGCGCGACCTCGCGCATGAGCGTCCCGCAGTCGCCCATGACCGGCACGTCGCCCGTGCAGGGGAGGATGTGCTCGATCAGCGCGGTGGGGAAGCCGAGGTCGAGGAGCGACCGGATCGTGGCGACCGCGGCGGCCGCATCGGCGTCGTAGTCGCGGTAGCCGTTCGCCTGCCGCTCGGAGGAGATGAGACCGAGCGACTCGTAGTAGCGCAGCGAGCGCGGGCTCGCGCCGGTGATCTCGCTCAGCTCGCCGATGCGCATGCTCCGTCCTCCCGCCGATCGTTCCGGCTTGACCTTGACATTGATGTCAGAGTTTAGCCTCGCTCCCGCATCGATCCACCACTCGAACGGAGCGAACGCATGTCCAGGACGAGCCTTTCGAACCGCCTCCTCATCGGCCTGCTGCGCGCGGCCCGGGTGCGGGCCTGGCAGTTCGATCCGGACCGCTTCGCCGGCCCCCCGCGCGCATCGGCCCGCCCCCCGCGACCGCCGCGCGGGCTGCGGGGCGTCGTCGTCGAGGAGGCCGGCTTCGAGGGATGGCGGACGTTCCGGCTGACGCCGTCCTCGCACCCCGACGCCGGACGACGGACCCTCGTCTACGTCCACGGCGGCGCCTGGGCGGCCGAGATCCAGTCGGGGCACTGGCGGCTGGCCGCCGAGCTCGCCGGCGCGACCGGGCGCGAGGTGCTCCTCCCGCTCTACCCGCTCGTCCCGCGGGCGACGCGCGACGACGTCGTGCCCGTGGTCGCCCGACTGGTCGCCCGGCTGGCCGAGGAACGGCCGGTCGCGCTCGCAGGCGACTCGGCCGGCGCGACGATCGCACTGCTCGCCGCGCGCAGGAGCTCGTCCGCTCGGGCCGCCCCGTACCGGAGCGCATCGTGCTGCTCTCGCCCGCCCTCGATCTCGCGTTCACCGATCCGGGCATCGCCGAGATCGCGCCGCGCGATCCGCTCCTGCGCGCCGACCACATCCGCGAGCTCGCCGCGCTCTGGGCCGGCGACCGCTCGACGGACGACCCGTTCGTCAGCCCGCTGCGCGGGCCGCTCGACGGGCTCGGCGAGCTGCACGTCTTCGCCGGCACCCGCGACATCCTCCATCCGGACGCCGCGACGTTCGCCGGGCGGGGCGCATCGGCCGACGGGACGACGATCGCGCTGCATGTCGGCGACGGCATGGTCCATGACTGGATGCTCCTGCCGACCCCGGAGGGCCGGACCACGCGGCGCGAGATCGCGAGGCGCCTCGCCTAGGCCGGATCGCGGGCCGAGCGGGGCGCCCACGCCGGCCCTGCACGGTCCTATCGTGGGAGCCGTGACCTATCGCTACCTGCGGATCGCGATCGCCGCCACGGTCGTCGCGCTCGTCGCCGGGGTCGCGATCGAGTCGACGCGCATCGGACTGCTCAACTCGATCAGCGCCTACTACTACACCGACGCGCGGAACATCTTCGTCGCGTCGCTCATCGCCTGCTCGCTCGGCATGCTCGTGCTGTCCGAGCCGGGGCCGCAGCGGACGCTCCGGGCGATCGGCGCGCTCTTCGCACCCCTCGTCGCGCTGATCCCGACGACGACGAGCTCCGGGTCGGTGCCGGGGCTGGAGTTCGTCTGTCCCGGCGGGGCCCGGCTGTGCGTGCCCGAGCCGTTCGAGACCGAGGTGACCGTCGGGATCGGCACCTACCTGATCGTCGCCGCCGCAGGCTGGGTCACGGCCCTCGTCCTCCGGCTGCGCCGGCCGGCCGCGGACCGCACGTCGGGCGCGACGCTCGTCGTCGCCGCTCTCGTCATCGCCGCCGTCGCCGCCGTCGACCTCCTGGCCCACGACTGGCTCGTGTTCTGGGGCCACGGCCTCGCCGCGCTCGCCTTCTTCGGCGTGTTCGCCGCGCTCGCCGTCGTCAACGCCGTGCAGCGGACGCCGCCCGTCGCGCGCGCCGCCCGGATCGTCTACGTGCTCGTCGCGCTGGGCATGGTCGGCGCGGTCGTCGCGGTCCTCGTCATCGGGATCGTGTCGGCCGAGACCGGGGAGAGCATCCCCATCCTGGGCGCGGAGCTGACCGAGCTCGGTCTCTTCTTCACGTTCTGGGTGCTGCAGACCGTCGACGGCGCGGGACGGAAGGCCGAGACGGCCTGAGATCAGGGCTGGATGTCGAGCCGCGCGATCAGCCCGTCGACGATCGTGAACCGGAAGCGCAGATCGACGACTCCGCCGGGGAAGTCGCCCTCGAGGTGGTTGAGGACGACCCAGCGTCCCTCGGCGTCCTGCGACTGCTCGGTGAACGCGACGGTGTAGGCGTATTCGCTCGCGGCCTGCTCGATCCAGTCGCGGATCCCCGCGGTCCCGACGTGCGTCGTGTCGACGTCGGTGACGACAGCGGCGGGGGCGAAGGCGGCGACGGCGGTCTCGACGTCGTGCTCCTGCTGATGCGCGAGGAGGTAGGCGACGATCACGGGCGGGAGGGCCTGGGGGTCGTAGGCGGTCATGGCTGTTCCTTTCGTGGGGCGGTGCGGCGGATGCCGAGGACGGCGAGCACGAGGGCGACGACGGAGGCGAGGAGCGGCACCAGCCATCCGGCCTGCGCGGCGTCGAGGGACTGCTGCGGCGTGGGCTCGGCGGGCAGGCTCGCCCGGTAGACGGCGGTCGTGACGGCGAGCAGCACCGCCGTCCCGAACTGGGCGGCGGTCTGCAGCACGCCGCTCGCCGAGCCCTGCTCGTCCGCCGCGACGCCGCTCGTGGCGCCGACGCTCGCCGCGCTGAACACCAGGGTGAACGAGACGCCGATGAGCGCGAACACCGGGAACAGCGCGCCCCAGTAGGGCGAGTCGAGCTCCACGAACTGCAGGATCGCGTACGAGGCGACGGCGAGCAGCTGGCCGAGCGCGAGCACGCCGAGGAGCGTGATCCGCGCCACGAGCCTCGAGATCACGGGCGCGATGAACAGACCCAGGATGCCGCAGGGCCAGAACGCCGCGGCGGTGAGCAGGGGCGACCAGCCGAGCACGCCCTGCAGATGCAGCGTGAGCAGGAACTGCGTCGCACCCCACCCGCCGACGAGCACGAAGGCCGAGAGGTTCGCGCGGACGCGCGGCCACGAGCGCAGCAGCCCGGCGGGGAGCAGCGGCGAGCCCTGCCGGCGCTCGATGAGCGCGAAGGCGAGGAGGAGGAGCACACCGAGCACGGCCGCGACGAGCACGTCCGGGGCGAGCCAGCCTCGCTCCGGCCCCATCGTGAGCGCGTAGACGAGGGCCATCATCCCCGCCGTGATCGCGACGGCGCCGGGGACGTCGAGCCGCCCGCGGGCGGGTGCGGCCGGCCGGACCGGAATGAGCCAGAGCCCGAGGGCGAACGTCGCCGCGCCGACGATCGCCGGCATGAAGAACACGGCCCGCCAGTCCCACTCGGTGAGCAGGCCGCCGAGGATCAGCCCGAAGGTGAACCCCGCCGAGCCCGTCGCCGTGTAGAACGAGAGCGCGCGGGTGCGGACCGGCCCCTCGGCGAAGCTCGTGGTCACGAGCGAGAGGGCCGCCGGCGCGGTGAAGGCGGCGGCGACGCCCTTCAGGAACCGGGTCGCGATGAGCACCTCGCCGTTCCAGGCGATGCCGCCGAGCGCGGACATCACGACGAACACCGCGAGCGCGATGAGGAACACGCGCCGCCGGCCGAGCAGGTCCGCCGCTCGCCCGCCGAACAGCAGGAAGCCGCCGAAGCCGAGGACGTAGCCGGCGACGACCCACGGAAGGGTCGTCGTCATGCCGAGCGCGCCGCCGATCTCCGGGATCGCAACATTGAGCATCGAGGTGTCGAGCGCGTCGAGGAAGAACGCGGCGCACAGCACGGCGAGCAGCCCGCCGGCGCGGCCGCGCAGCTCGTCGTGGGCGGCGGCGGGGAGGGGCGCGGTGCGTGCGTTCACCCATCCAGTATAGCGACGCTATAGAAAGTGATGTATCAGGAGGCGCGAGCGATCCGGTCGAGCCAGGCGCGCAGCAGCGCCGTCTCGGCCGGTGCCAGCGGCGAGCCCTGCGCATCGAGCGCCGCGCCGAGCGCCACCGCCGCCGAAGCCGCCGTCGAGGCAGACGGGAGCGCCGCATCCGAGCGGGTGACCGCGGCGAGGATCGCGTCCCGCGTGCGCCGCGACAGCTCCCAGTCCACCGCCGCCCCCGCGTTCGCGATCAGCGCGAGCACGACCCCGCTGCTCGCCGCGAGGATCTGCCGGGCGGCATCCGCCGCCGGCAGCGTCAGCCGCCCCTGCAGCGCGGCCGGCTCGAGCGTCGAGAGGATGAGCGCCTCCACCTCGCCGACCACCCGGCACGGCGCCTCGCGCCCGACCGGCGCGTAGATGTAGCCGTAGAAGCGCGGATGCTCCACCCCGAACCGCACATGCGTGTCCCACGCCTCGCGCACCGCGTCCACCGGATCGCCCGCCCCCGCCTCGATGCCGCCGCGTGCGGCGAGGAAGCGGCGGAAGCCGTGGCTCACCACCTCGTCGAGCAGTCCCTGCTTGCTGCCGAAGTGATGGTAGAGCGCGGGCGCCTGCACGCCCGCGGCCTCGCAGATCGCGCGCGTCGACACCTCCCCGTCGACGGCCTCCTCCAGCAGGCGAGCCGCGGCGAGGAGCAGACGGTCGCGGACGGGGGCGTTCGCATCGAGCACGGTCATGCCACCATTCTGCGCCGAAGCAGTAGCGCCGCTATACTTCCGGATCCGCCCGCGCCATCCCGCTTACGCGACGGCGCATCGCCCCGGGATGCGCTCCTCCGGGCGAGGAAGGCGGGGCGACCGCCCGGTCGATCGAGGCGGGCGTGCCACCTGGCCCGTCCCGCCTGGGGGAAATGCAGAAGCCCCGGCGCACGGCCAGGGCTTCTGAGACGGTGGACCCTAGGAGATTCGAACTCCTGACCTCTTCGATGCGAACGAAGCGCGCTACCAACTGCGCCAAGGGCCCGTAAAGCCCGACCAGTCTACACGGGGCGGCGGGGTGGTCTCGACCAGGCTCGGCGCGAGGGTTCCGACAGGCCGCGCTCAGGAGGCGCGGCGGCGGGCGAGCGCGCCGTCGAGGTCGATCGCGGCAGGGGCGAGGTCCTCCAGAACGCCCATCGCGGCGAAGCGGCTGGGCGCGGCCGGGGCGACAGGCGCCGTGGCGGCCGCCGCCCGGGCGGCGACGATCCGCTCCTCCGCCTCGCGGGCGCGGGCGGCCTTGTCCGCCTCCGCGGCGACGCGGAGCGCGGCCTCGCGGCGGACCTGATGGATCGGCTGCGGGAGCGGCAGGGGGGTCCAGGCGCGGGGATCGACCGGCTCGGCGAGCGCGGGGAGGGCAACGGCCGCGCGGGGGTCCCGGGACGGACGCGGCGCGCCCTCCACGACCGCTGAGCGGGCCACCGCGCGGGAGCGGGCGCGCTGCGCCGCCGCAAGACGGCCCTGCAGCCAGAGACCGGCGCCGACCACGGCGCCGGCGGCGAGGGCGACGGCGCCCGAGGCGGCGGCGATGCCGCCGACGAGCGCGACGACGAGCTGCGAGAGCAGGACGAGGGCGGCGAGCGCGATGACGACGGTCGTCACGATCCGGGTGCGGCGCATGCGCGTGGCGGCGAGCGTGCGCGGGTCGTTCGGGTCGGCAAGGCGCACGGGCGTGCCGACGGCGACCGGGGACGCCGCGGGCGCCTGCCGACGGCGGAGCTGCGCCTCGTAGGCGCGGGCCTTCGCGAGGCTCTCGAGGCGGACGGCCTCCGGGGTCTCCGCGGTCTCGGCGAGGACGCGGATGGTCTGCTGGAGCCGGACGGCGTTCCGCTCGGTCGCGAGGTACTCGCTGCGGCGCAGCCAGTTCGGCACGAGGTAGACGAGCCACAGCGCGGCCGCGACCGCGAGCAGCACGCCGCCGCCGAGCACCGATTCCATGGCGCCAACCGTAAAGCGGAACTTCAGGGTTGCGTGGGCGCCACGCCCGCGGCGATCCGGTCCGCCTCCGGCACCTGCGCCCAGGACGGGTCGGCTGCGCCGCCCTGCCAGCGTCGCAGCACGCCGAGCGGCGCGTCCTCGATCGTCAGCGCGAACGCGAAGTGGTCGCGCCACCCGCCGTCGATGTGGATGTACTTGCGCCGCAGCCCCTCGTAGCGGAAGCCGAGCTTCTCGACGACTCGCAGGCTGGGCGCGTTCTCCGGCCGGATGCAGATCTCGACGCGGTGCAGCCCGAGCCGCAGGAAGCAGTAGTCCGTCGCGAGCGCGACGGCCGTCGGCATGGCGCCGCGGCCGGCGAAGCGCTGCGCGATCCAGTAGCCGATCGCGCAGGAGGAGAGCGAGCCGAAGAACATCTGCGAGACGTTCAGCTGGCCCGCGAACTCGCCGCCCACCTCGAGGGCGAAGGGCGCGCCGTGCCCGTCCCGGGACTGGTCCAGCAGCGCCCGGATCCCCGCCTTCGTGTCGAACGGGCCGTAGCCGTCGGGATTCGTCGCCTCCCAGCGCCGCAGCCAGGCGCGGTTGCCCGCGAGTTCGCGCTCGAGCGCCTTGGCGTCGCGCACGGCGATGGGGCGGAGCGTGACCGCGCCATCGCTGAGCGTCGGCATGGGGATGCGCATCAGTAGCTCGCCGTGAAGTCCTTCAGCCACTCGCGCAGCGGCGCGCCGAGGTCGTCGCGCTCGCTGGCGAGCTGCACGATCGCCTTGATGTAGTCGAGGCGGTCGCCGGTGTCGAAGCGGCGGCCGCGGAACACGACGCCGTAGACGCCGCCGGCGAGGCCGTTGCGGGCGAGCTCGAGGAGCGCGTCGGTGAGCTGGATCTCGTTGCCCTTGCCCGGCTCGGTGCGCTCGAGCACCTCGAAGATCTCCGGCTTCAGCACGTAGCGGCCGATGACCGCGAGCCGCGACGGCTCGGTGCCGGGCGCCGGCTTCTCGACCAGGTCGGTGACGCGCACGACGTCCTCGACGCCGGGCAGCGCCTCGACGGTCGCGATGCCGAACTTCCGCGCATCCTCCGGCTCGACCTCCATCAGGGCGATGATCGAGGCGTCCCGCTCGCCGTGCACGGCGATCATGTCCCTCAGGAGGGTGTCCTGCTCGTCGATGATGTCGTCGCCGAGCAGCACCGCGAACGGCTCGTCGCCGACATGCTGCTTCGCCTTGAGCACCGCGTGCCCGAGGCCGCGCGGGTCGCCCTGGCGCAGATAGTGCACATCGGCGAGCGCCGTGGCGGCCATGACCTGCTCGAGCCTGCCGGTGTCGCCCTTCACCTCGAGCGTCCGCTCGAGCTCCCAGGCGCGGTCGAAGTGGTTCTCGAGCGCGTTCTTGTTCCGCCCCGTGACCATGAGGACGTCGACGAGGCCGGCTGCGACCGCTTCCTCCACGACGTACTGGATCGCGGGCTTGTCCACCACCGGGAGCATCTCCTTCGGCATCGCTTTGGTGGCGGGGAGGAAGCGAGTGCCAAGGCCTGCTGCGGGGATCACGGCTTTCGTCACGGGTCGCACCATGGCCACAGGCTAGCGCGTGCATCTGCACCCCTACACTGGTCGGCATGGCGTCGGACCCCGCTGCACAGAAGCGGGCGCTGCGCGCGGAGATCCGCGAGCGACGACGGAACATGCCGAGCAGTCAGCGGGAACGCGCCAACGCGGCGATTGGCGAGCACCTCGTCCGGCTCGCGGAGGGCCTCGGCGCGACGTACGTCGCCGCCTACCTCCCGACGCCGCAGGAGCCGTCCACCCGCCCGTTCCTGGACTGGGCGCTGCAGGAGGGCGTTCGCGTCCTGCTGCCCATCTCGCGGCCCGACGGCCTGCTCGACTGGGCGCCGTACGACGGCGCGGACGAGGACCTCGACCTGCTCGGCATGCCGCAGCCGACGACGGAGCTGCTGTCGCCGCTCGCCATCAACGACGTCGACCTCATCATCGTCCCGGCGGCCGCGGTCGACGCGAAGGGCATGCGGATGGGCTGGGGCCGCGGCTACTACGACCGCACGCTCGGTTCGATCGAGGGGTGTCCCCCGGTCTATGCTGTCCTGTTCGATTCGGAGATCGTCGACGCGGTCCCCGTCGAGCCGCAGGACGAGCCCGTCGACGGGGCGGTCACCCCGAGCGGGACCGTGACCTTCCCCGTCGCCTGAGCCCGGTCTCCGAGAGATCGCAAGGAGCGACCGACATGCCCACCTACTCCTATCGCTGCACGGAGTGCGGCAACGCCTTCGACATCGTGCAGGCGTTCACCGACGACTCGCTGACGGCCTGCCCGTCATGCGGCGGGAAGCTCCGGAAGCTCTACAGCGCGGTCGGCGTGACCTTCAACGGCTCGGGGTTCTACCGCACCGACTCGCGGGCCGGGTCTGGCTCTTCCGACGGATCCGCGTCATCATCGGGGACGAGCGGCGTCTCTTCCGCAAGCTCGCCCGCACCCGCATCGAGCGCATCCGACTGAAAGGCACCCCCATGATCAAGGGCTTCCGGGACTTCATCGCCCGAGGCAATGTCATCGACCTCGCCGTCGCGGTCGTCATCGGCGCGGCCTTCGGCGCCGTCGTCACCGCCGTCGTCGACGCCCTCATCAACCCCCTCATCAGCGCCCTCCTCGGCGGCGCCGACCTCTCGCAGGCGCTCGTCGTGGAGATCCCGACGGTCGCGGGCGGCACCGCGTCGCTGTCCTTCGGCGCCGTCATCGGCGCGCTCATCAACTTCCTCGCGATCGCGTTCGTCGTCTACCTCTGCTTCGTCCTCCCGATGAACAAGTGGCGCGAGCGCCAGGCGCGGAAGAACCCGGTCGTCGAGGAGGCCCCCGCCCCGACCGAGACCGAGCTCCTCGCCGAGATCCGCGACCTGCTCGCGAAGCGGTAGCGCGAGCGCCCTGGCTGCGGCTGCGGCCGCGCCGACGGGAAGCGCGGTCAGCGCAGACGCGTGACCGCGCTTCCCGTCACCCGGCTCAGTAGTGCGGCGGCTTCTCGGCGCGCATCCGCGCATCGTTCTCCGTCGAGCCGTGGCGCGGGGGCTCCGGAGCCGGAGCCGGGTCGGAGCCGGGCGGTGGCGCGGTCGTGACGCGGCGGCGGGTCCGCGGGCGCGCTCCGGTGATCGAGGGCGATCCGGGGCGCGCGGGCTCCGAGACCGCGGATTCCGATCGACCGAGGGCGTCGGGAGAACGCTCCGCCCCCGCGTCCGGCTCCCGCGCCGCGTCCGGCGCCTCGGGCTCGGAGCGCTCGCTCACGCCTCGTCGGCGTCGCCGCGCAACGACCATCCGCTCGGCCGGTGGCCGGGCTCGAAGCCGGACTCGGTGTCCTCGAGCGGCTGCGCGTCGACGACCGGCAGCGGCTCGGTGATCGCCGCCGAAGCGACCTGGTCGAAGTCCGCGCCGCCCGCGCTGTGGTCGGTCGCGGGGATCGGCTGGGGCTCGGCCGGCGGGCGGATGCCGCCGGCGACGACGGCCTCGGTGAGGACGCCGGTGTCGGCGTCCGGCCCGACGGCGGTGCCGTCGAGGAACAGCGGCCGGCCGGTCGGTGCGGGCATGAACGGGACCGGAGCCGCCCCCGCCGGGGCTGCGGCCGCGGCCTCCGCGGTGGTCGGGACGTCGACGAGCTGCGGCGCGAGGCTCCGGCGGGGCCCCGGGCTCGCCTCGATGCGCTCGCTCACGAGCGCCTCGACGGGGGCATCGGCGTCGCCCGCCCGCCCGGCGGAGCGGTCCACCCGGACGGTGAGCTCGGGGTCGGTGTCCTCCAGCCCCGGCGCCGGCGCGGCGACGGGGCTCGAGACGACCGGGCGAATCGCCGGAACCTCCGCCCCCAGCAGCTCCGTGATGCGGTCCGCGACGAGGTCGGGGTCCTGGAACAGCTCGAAGGCGTGCACGCGGACATAGGCCCAGCCGAAGCGCTTGAGCAGCTCCGGCCGCAGCCGCAGCGACTCGCGCAGCGAGCCGGCGAGCAGGTCGGCGTCGGACTCGACCACGGCGCAGCGCGTGCCGTAGGACACGACGAGCGGCAGCGCGCCGCGGTAGCCGAGCCGGGTGACGAGGCCGCGGGCGCGCAGGCGGGCGGCGAGGTCGACGACCATCGGGTCGCCGTCGCCGTCGCGGTCGTCCACGACGCGATGCGCCTCCGCGTCCTCGAGCACCGCGGCGAACGCCTGGGTGCCCGGCCCGAGCGGACGGTCCGCGAGATCCTCCGGGCCGATCGCCGTGACGATCGTGAGCGCGCGACGCGCGCTCGTGAGCGCCGACGCGAGGCAGCGATCGCCGCCGGGGGCGCTCAGCGGACCGAAGTCGGTGAGCACGCGGCCGTGGGCGGTGCGGCCGTGGCCGAGGGAGAAGATCACGCGGTCGCGGCTGGCCGCGACGGCCTGGTCGAGCGCGAGCACCTCGAAGGGCTCGTCCCGGTCCTCCGTGAGCCACGGCACGAGCTCCCGGTGCTCGCCGAACGCCTCGAGCACCGCCGACAGGACGCGCGCCGCGTGCCGACGGCTCGGCGTGACGACCATGAGGGACTCCGCGAAGTGCGTTCTCGCGTGGTCGAGGACGAGCTCGACGACCCGCGCGACCTCGGCATCCGGCGACTCGACCGCGCCGGAGGCCTGGTCGAGCGCGCCGCGCGCGTCGGCGATCCGCTCGACGGCGAGCGTCTGCACGCCGCGGTAGGTGCCGGCCCACGGCTGGGCCTGGATGCGACCGGAGTAGAAGCGGCGGTTGACGAGCTCGACGAGATCCTCCCCGCCGGCGCGATAGCTGCGCGTGAGCGTGAACACGCGGAGCAGCCCCGACAGCACGGCCAGCGCCGACTCCTCGTGCAGGTCCGCGGCCTCCGCGACGGCCTCGCCCGCGCGGCGCTCGCGCACCATCGTCTCGAAGGCGCTCGGCGTCTGCGTCACCGGGTCGCCGAACGCGACGACCTGCCGCCCGCGGCGCACCGCGAGCGCGGCCTCGGCGATCGTCATCGTGCCCGCGTCGACGAGCAGCACCGCGTCGAACGGCATGACGGGCGAGATCTGCGGCATCTCGTACGGCGAGGCGATCCAGACCGGCGTGAGCGCCCGGTCGAGGTGCGGGGCCGCGGTGTGCAGCTCGTGCGAGGTCGCGTGCTCGCGACGCAGGACCGCCTTGAGCCTCGCGGCCTCCTCCGGCCAGTCGACGAGGCCGAGCTTCCACTGCTCGGCGAGATGCCAGGCGAGCGCGCCCGCATTGCCGCGGGCGTGCGCCTCGTCGACCAGGCGGAAGTCCGCCTCGAGCCGGTCGAGCACGGAGGTGTTCGCACCGAGGAGCGCGCGGTCGCCCTCCAGGAGTCCGGCGAGCGCCGACTTCCACCAGGCCAGCTCCGTCTCGTCGCGCATCGCCTCCGCCGGGACGCGGCGGCCGGCGAGGTCCTGGACGAGCGGGTCGAGCCCCACGGCGTGCAGCGCGCCCATCAGGGCGGAGCGCTCCTGCAGGTTCGAGAGGGCCCCGGCCTCGCCGGCGAGGCCGGCGAGCAGGCGGCGGAGCTCCGCGATCGGCATGGCGGCGAGCCGCTCGTCACCCGAGCGGCCGAGCGCGCCGTCGAGCTCCGCGAGGTCGAGCTCGACCGCCTGCAGCGCGACCAGCACCTCGGCGATGCCGACCGGCACGCGCGGCACGGCGCCCTCGGCGACGTAGCGGTGCCACAGCACGCGCTGGCGCTGCACCTTGACGAGCGCCTCGTGCAGGTCCGGCACGTGCACGCCGGGGCGCAGGTACTCCTCGGCGAGCTTCTTGAGCCGCCGCCGGTCCGCGTTCGTCATCTCCGGGTGGTCGCGGCGCGGCGCCGTCGCGGCGATGAGCTCCGTGATGGCGCGGTCGAAGACGGCGGGCTGGAAGCGGTCGAGCGTCTCGCGCAGGTCGAGCAGCAGGCGGCAGTAGGTGCCCAGCTCGACGACGGACTGGAACGGGCGCATGTGCGTTCCCGCGATGAGCCGCTCGCCGCGATCCACCAGCTCGGGCAGCGCGTGCGCGTGCAGCCGCTGCGCGAGGCCGTGCGCGCGGGTCGCCGCGTCCGCCGAGACGAACTGCGCGCCGAACCAGGCCGACTCCCCCGGCGCCTGCTGGAACTCGCCGTAGCGCTCCGCCGCGACCATGACCTGCGTGAAGCGGTCGCGCTCCGCCGGGCTCGCGAGCGCCTCGACCGCGGCACGGCCGAGGCGGGCGGTCGTGCGGGCGCGGGGGGCCGCGCCGGCGAGGCGGGACAGCTCGGAGATGCAGTCGAGGACCGTGACGCCGAGGATCGGATCCGGCCGGGTGAGAGCCTCGCGGTAGTCGCGGATGACGGAGCGCAGCCGCACCAGGGCGTCGTCGATCTCCGCCTGCTCGCCCTGCTTCGCGCGTTCCGCCCTCGTGATCGCCTGCACGGCGTCGCGACGGGCGGTGCGCGGCGACGCGACGAGGCCGGGCAGGCCGATGCTCTCGAGCCGTTCGCGGATCGCCCGCAGCGAGGCGCGGCGGGCGCCGACGACGAGGACGCGCTTGCCGTCGGCGGCGAGCGCGCCGATCGCGTTGACGATGGTCTGCGTGGCCCCGGAGCCCGGCAGCGTGCGCACGACGAGCGAGTTGCCCGCGGCGATCTGCGCGAGCACGCGCTCCTGCTCGTCGTCCGCGTCGAGCAGGAGGGAGTCCGTCTGGGGGGAACGCGCGTCCGACGGAACCGGCTCGACGAGCCGGAACGACTCGCGCACCGTCTGCACCGCGGCCTCGTTGCCCGCGATGGCGTCGAGCACGGGGTGGGCGAGCGTCCTCGCGTCCGCGACCATCGCCCCCGCGACCTCCGCGAAGGACGTGAGCACGAGCCGCGGCGCGACCTGGAAGCCCGGCAGGTGCGCGGTGAGGCCGCGGAGCCGGTCGATGACGACGTTCGGCGTGAAGCCGCCGCCCTCCGCCTGCGCGAGCGCGGGGAACGCGGCGTGGTCGAGGCGGATGCCGAACTGGGCGTGGAGCGCGGCCGCGAACGCCGGATTCAGCTCGTTCCGCCCCCGCAGCGCGAGCTCGAAGTCGTCGCCGACCCGGCGCATCGTGACGGGACGCAGCAGCACGGGGGCGCTGAAGCGCTCGGTGAAGGGCTCGCCGTTCAGGTCCCAGGTGTGCTCCCAGTTCGCGACGACGACCCCCAGGCGGAGCGCGTCGAGGCCACGGGCCGCGGCGAGCTCCGTCGCCTTCGCGAGGATCGAGTCGGCGGCGAGCTGGGCGGTGCGCCAGGCGAAGTTCTCGCGGATGAGCGACGACAGGCGGGTGCGCTTGCCGGCGATGAATCGTGCGAGACCGCCGGGATGCGTCGACGTCAGCTCGATGCGGGTGCGCGGCGTGTCCTCGAAGTGGAGGAGCGGGCTCGGGCCGCCGAGGTGGGCGAGCTCGTCGCGCCAGCGGGCGCGGACCGGCTCCGCGACGTCGAGGAGCTGCAGGCCGGCCTCGCCGAGTGCGGGCGCGGACAGGCCCCCGGGGCTGCCGTCTGGACCGTCTCCGGGGTTGATGACCGGCAGCTTCTCCGCCGTCGCCGTGTTCTCAAGACCCCACATGATGGAGCCACTGTATGCAAGAGGGCGCCGCCCCCTTGGGAGCGACGCCCTCTTTTACCCGAGATGGGCGAAACGATCAAGCAAGCTTGACGGTCGCGCCGGCCTCCTCGAGCTGAGCCTTCGCCTTCTCGGCGGCCTCCTTGTTGACGCCCTCGAGGACCTTGGCGTCCGCGGTCTCGGTGAGGGCCTTGGCCTCCGAGAGGCCGAGGTTCGTGAGCGCACGGACCTCCTTGATGACCTGGATCTTCTTGTCACCGGCCGAGACGAGGACGACGTCGAACGAGTCCTTCTCCTCGACCTCCTCGGCCGCGGCCGCGCCGCCGGCCGCCGGGGCCGCCGCGACCGCGACCGGAGCCGCAGCGGTGACCTCGAAGACCTCCTCGAACTTCTTCACGAACTCGGAGAGCTCGATGAGGGTGAGCTCCTTGAACGCCTCGATGAGCTCGTCGCTCGTCAGCTTCGCCATTTGTTACTCCTGAATGGATCGGTTTGTGTGGTTTGGAAAATTCTTCGGGAACGTCCGCGATTACGCGGCGGTCTCCTGCTTGTCCCGCAGCGCGTCGACCGTGCGAACGGCCTTCGAGAGCGGGGCGTTGAAGAGGTAGGCAGCCCCGAACAGCGAAGCCTTGGCGGCACCCGCGAACTTCGCGAGCAGCACCTCCCGGCTCTCGAGGTTCGCGAGCTTCTCGACCTCCGCGGCGCTCAGGGCGGCGCCATCGAAGTAGCCGCCCTTCACGACGAGGAGGGGGTTGGCCTTGGCGAAGTCACGCAGCTTCTTCGCGACGGCGACGGGGTCGCCATGCACGAACGCGAGCGCCGACGGACCAGCGAGCTGGTCGTCGAGGACGGAGACGCCCGCCGCGTTCGCGGCGATCTTCGTCAGCGTGTTCTTCACCACGGCGTACTCCGCGTGCTCACGGATGTCATTGCGCAGCTGCTTGAGCTGAGCGACGGTGAGCCCGCGGTACTCGGTGAGCAGCACGGCGGTCGAGCTCCGGAACAGTTCCGTCAGCTCGGCGACCGCGGCCTGCTTGTCAGCCATGGTGCTCCTGTGGTTGTCGTGGATTCGGCGCCGAATTCCCGCGACCCATGAAAAAGGCTCCGTGCGCGGGCGCACGGAGCCAGAAAAAGTCTGCACTTCGCATCACCTGCGCGGGCGCCGCTTTCGCGGACCTTCACCGTCTTGCGACGGACCTGCGGTCTTCGGCAGTCGTCGAGTCTACCAGACGCGGGGACTAGGCCGACGCGGCCTCGTACGCCTCGCGCACCGGAGCAGGGATGCGGCCGCGCTCGCCGACCACGTGGCCGTTCGCCTTCGCCCACTCGCGGATCGCGGTGAGGTCGTTGGAGCCGTTGGAGCGCGTGCTGCGGCGCGCGGCCGGGCGCGTCGACGCGGCGCGCGGCGCGGACCCGGCGGCGACCCGGCGACCGGCGCGGATGAAGGGCGCGAGCGCCTCCTTCAGCTTCTCCGCGTTCTCGGCGGACAGGTCGATCTCGTACGCCGCTCCGTTCAGGGAGAACGTCGTCGTCGAGCCGCCTGCGAGGGGACTGCCGTCGAAATCGTCGATGAGCACCGTCTTGATCGCCATACGCAATTCATATCGCATATGCGGACGTAATTGGAATTCGAATTGGTGAGCGCCCGCCTGGGAATTCCTCTACGGACTCGCCTGCGCAGGCAGGACGATGCGGAACCGCGTGCGCCCCGCCGCGGACTCGACATCGGCCGAGCCGCCGTGCGCCTGGGCGACCGCCTCGACGATCGCGAGCCCGAGGCCCGTCGAGCCCGTCGCCCTCGACCGGGACGCGTCGCCGCGGACGAAGCGGCCGAACACCTGGCCGACGAGCTCCGGCTGGATCCCTGGACCGTCGTCCTCGACCTCGACGACCGCGTCGCCGCCCTCGACGCGGACCCGCGCGACGACGTTCGTCCCATCCGGGGTGTGCACGGCCGCGTTCCGCAGCAGGTTCGCGACGGCCTGGTGCAGCCGCGGCTCGTCCCCCGCCACGATGACGGGGGCCGGCGCCTCGACCGACCAGGTGTGCCCCGGCGCCGCGACCTGCGCGTCGGCGACGGCCGTCGCGACGAGCTGCCCGAGCTCGACGGGCTGCTGCGCGAGGGACCGCGCCTCGTCGGCGCGCGCGAGCAGCAGCAGATCCTCGACGAGCCCCGTCATCCGCACGGACTCGGACTCGATCCGGTCGAGCGAATGGCGCACGTCCTCGCGCAGGCGAGCGCCCGAGCGCCGCGTCAGCTCCGCGTAGCCGCGGATGGAGGCCAGCGGCGTGCGCAGCTCGTGGCTCGCGTCGGCGATGAACCGCCGCAGCCGCCCCTCGCTCGCCTCGCGCGCCGCGAGCGCCGAGGAGAGCCGGGCGAGCGTGCGCTGCAGCGCCGCCCCGAGCAGCCAGGCGCCGGCACCGGCGACGACGAGCACGCCCGCGGCGACCGCCGCCGCGAGCCACCAGTACTGGCCGACGACGGCGTCGACGTCCCCCATCGGCAGGCCCATCACGAGGACGGCGCCCTCGCGGAGCTCGACGCTCGTGAACCGGTACGCGCCGAGGCTCGCGACCTCGGCGCCGAACGTCGTCCCGACCGTCCTGCCGTCGACCGCGTCGGCGAGCGAGCCGCGCTGCGCGTCGTCGAGGGGGAGCGTCCTGCCGTAGCGGTCGAGGACGCCGGCGACGACGAGCGCGTTCTCCCGGATGAACGCGGCGAGCGTCCCGGGGCTCTGGCCCGGCAGCCCGACCGCGTCGCCTGGTCCCGGCGGGAGCGGTGTCGACAGCGCGGCGAGCGCACGGTCCTTCGCGGCGACGAGATCGGCGTCGAGGCGGCCGACGAGGTAGCCGCGCAGGGCGAAGCCCGTGCCGACCGCGAGCGCGGCGACGACGACGGCGAAGAGCGCGAGGACCGCGAGGGTGATGCGCAGACGGAGGGAGGTCCTCACGCCGGCGCCTTCAGCACATAGCCGAAGCCGCGGACGGTGTGGATCATCGGCTCGCCGATCGTGTCGATCTTCTTGCGGAGGTAGGAGATGTAGAGCTCGACGACGGTCGGCCGGACCTCCGCCTCGTAGCTCCACACCCGGTCGAGGATCTGGTCCTTCGAGACGACGCGGCGGGGGTTTCGCATGAGGAAGCGCAGCAGCTCGAACTCGGTCGCCGTGAGGTCGACCGGCACCCCGGCGCGGCTCACCTCGTAGGCCTCCTCGTCCATGACGAGGTCGCCGACGCGCAGCAGGCCGGTCTCGCCGTCGACGAGCGTCGGCGAGCGGCGCAGCAGGGCGCGCAGCCGTGCGACGAGCTCCTCGAGGCTGAACGGCTTCGTCACGTAGTCGTCGCCGCCGACCGTGAGGCCCGCGACGCGGTCGGCCACGGCGTCCTTCGCGGTGAGGAACAGCACCGGCACCTGCTCCCCGCCCGCGCGGAGCCGCTGCAGCACCTCGAGGCCGTCGAGGTCGGGGAGCATGACGTCGAGCACGACGATGTCCGGCCGGTGCTCCCGCACCGCCGTGAGCGCCGCCTGGCCGGTGCCGGCCGTGCGAACGTCCCAGCCCTCGTAGCGCAGCGCCATCGTGAGCAGGTCGGCGAGCGGCTCCTCGTCGTCGACGACGACGACCCGGATCGGGCTCCCGTCGGCCCGGGTCAGTCGGTCGTCCTCGCGCTTCGCCATATGAGGATCCTCACTCCGCCGCCTATGCGAATGCTATGGAACTCTCGAGAACGTTCTCCCAGCCCATCCATAGCACCGCCATGCGGGAACCATAGGACGGCTCCATACCGTCCAAGGCATGTTCCTCACCTACCTCAGCCGGGAGCTCGGCAAGCGCCGCAAGCAGACCGCCATCATCGCCGTCGGGCTCGCGCTCGCCGTCGCCCTCGTCATGGTCGTCAGCGCGATCGCCGCCGGCGTCCGCGACGCGCAGGCCCAGGCGCTCGAGGCCGTCTACGGCGTCGGGACCGACATCACCGTGACCCAGGCCGCGTCGGCCCCGGCCGAGGGCGGCGCGGGCGGACCCCGCATGCAGTTCGACTTCGGCGCCGCCGACGGGGAGGCGGCCGACGGCTCGCGGGAGCTCGCGACGAGCCGGCTGACGACCTCGTTCACCACGACCGCCTTCGACGCGTCCGCGATCGGCACCGCGGCGGGCGTCGACGGCGTCGCCGCGGCGGCCGGCAGCCTCACGCTGCAGAACACGACGTTCTCCGGCGAGCTCCCCGACATCCAGCAGCGGCCCGAGGGCGGCGAGGACTTCGCCCCGGGCCAGGGCGGCCCCGGCTTCGACGTCGGCGGCGGCGCGGACGGCTCCGGCGGCAGCTCCTTCGGCATCGAGACGGTGAGCGTCACCGGCGTCGACGTCGCGCAGCCGACCGTCGGCCCGCTCGCCTCCACGACCATCAGCGACGGCCGCGCCCTCGAGGCCGCCGACGCGGGGGCCGACGTCGCCGTCCTCGACGCCGACTACGCGACCGGCGCCGAGCTCGCCGTCGGCGACACGATCGAGATCGGCGGCGCCGCGCTCGAGATCGTCGGCATCGCCGCCTCCACGGCGACGAGCGGCACGACGACGGACCTCTACCTGCCGCTCGACACCGCACAGGCCCTCGCCGGCCTCGACGGCCAGGTCACGACCGTCTACGTCCAGGCAGCCTCCGCGGACGCGATCGACACGATCGCGACCGCGCTGCAGAACGCGCTCCCCGAGGCGACGGTGAACACGCAGGCGGAGCTCGCCGGCACGGTGTCGAGCTCGCTCGCGAGCGCGAGCGCGCTCATCTCGAGCCTCGGGACGTGGCTCGCGGCGCTCGTGCTCGCGGCGGCGTTCGTCACGGCGATCCTGTTCACCGTCTCCGGCGTCGCGCGGCGCACGCGGGAGTTCGGCACGCTCAAGGCGATCGGCTGGAAGAACTCGCGCATCGTCGGCCAGGTCGCGGGCGAGTCGCTCGTCACCGGCGCGATCGGCGTCGCGGCGGGCGTCGTGCTCGGGCTCGTCGGCGTGCTCGTCATCAACGCGATCTCGCCGACGATCGCGGTCGGCGGGACGCAGCGCGCGTTCGGCGGCGCGGGCGGCGACTTCCCCGGCGGTGGCGGCTTCCCGGGCGGCGGCGGCGGTCCGTTCTCGGCCGCCGCGGCGACCTCCGACGTGACGCTCAGCGCCGTCCTCACCCCGGCCGTCGTGCTCGTCGCGGTCGGCCTCGCGCTCCTCGGCGCGGTGCTCGCGGGCGTGTTCGGCGGCTGGCGCGCCGCGGTGCTGCGCCCGGCCGCCGCCCTCCGGACCGTCGAGTGACGGCGCCGACGAGACCCCGCAGCCCGAAGAACGAAGGACGGACCATGTACGAACTCAGCGGCGTCAAGAAGACCTACCGGAAGAAGAGCGGGACGGTGCAGGCCATCGCCGGCATCGACCTCAGCATCCCCGAAGGGCAGTTCGTCGCCATCCAGGGGCCGACGGGCGGCGGCAAGTCGACGCTCCTCCAGCTCCTCGGCGCGCTCGAACGGCCCGACGCGGGCTCCGTCCGGCTCGGCGGCGACGACCTCGCCCAGGCCTCCGACGGCCGGCTCGGCGAGGTCCGCGCGAAGACGATCGGCTTCGTCTTCCAGGGCTTCAACCTCATCCCGACGCTCACCGCCCGGGAGAACGTCGAGACGGCCCTCGTGCCGCTCGGCGTCCCCGCGGGAGCGCGCCGGGAGCGCGCCGCGGCCGCGCTCGCCCAGGTCGGCCTCGCCGACCGCGCCGACCACCACCCGACGGAGCTGTCCGGCGGCCAGCAGCAGCGCGTCGCGATCGCCCGGGCGCTCGTCAAGGAGCCGACCGTCGTCCTCGCCGACGAGCCGACCGGCAACCTCGACGAGGACACCCGGGACGAGATCGTCGACATCCTCGAAGGCCTGTCGCGGGATCGCGGGCTCACCGTCGTCGTCGTGACGCACGACTCCGCGGTCGCGGCACGCGCGGAGCGGCGCATCACGCTGCGCGCCGGCAGGGTCTCCGGCTAGGCCGCTAGGCGAGCGCGTAGGCGCTCGCGGCGCGGAGGTGTCCCGTCGCGAGCGCCGCGCCGAAGGCCGCGAGCCAGCAGATCGCCACCGACGTGCCGGCGAACTCGAGCCAGGTGCTCGCATCCACCGCGAAGCCCAGCAGTCCGAAGAGCCCGCCGAGCCCGGCGAGCACGACGACCGCGGCGCAGGCGAACGCCGCGGGCCGAGCGACGGACGGACGGCCGGGCACGAGCGCGGCCTGCAGCATCGCGAGGCAGGCGGCGGCGAAGCCCAGCACCGCCGCCGCGACGTGCACGAGGTCGACCGGGTGCGGCGGGACGCCGACCGCGACGACGCAGCCCGCGACGCAGCGCACCTGGGAGGCCATCAGGAACGCGACGCTCGCCACCCACAGCCAGACGGCCGGCGCCCAGGCGAGCGCTCGCGGCCTGCTGCGGACCCCGCGCGCCGCCCAGGCGATCCCGGCGCCGCCGAGCACGAGGCACAGCAGCGCGGCCATGAACACGTGCTCGGTCGGCATGCCGGGGACGCCGAGCTCGCTCACGTAGAGGTTCCGCGGGACGACCGCACGAGCGGCCCAGATGAGGCCGAGGGCGACGAGGGCGGACGCGCAGCCGATGAGGACGATGACGGCGTCGCGCCGATGCCCGCGGCGGCGGCGGGCGGGTTCCGGTCCGCCGTCCGGCGCTGCCCGCTCGGGGATCGGGTCGAGCAGCTCGTCTTCTGTTTTCAGCACAGTGACGCAAACGTAACATCGACGACCCAATCCGGCGATTCACTGGTTGCACGAGCGGACCGGGAGGCCCGATGACCACCACGACCACCCCGAGCACCATGCGTGCCGTCGCCGCGGAGACCCCGGGTGGCGTCGATGTGCTGCGGCTCGTCGAGGTGCCGGTGCCGGCGCGCATCAGCGCGGAGTTCCTCGTGCGCGTGCACGCGGCCGGCGTGAACCCGATCGACTGGAAGACCCGGGCCGGTCGGGGGCCGGCCGCGGCCGCGACGTGGCCGCTCGTGCTCGGCAACGACTTCAGCGGCACGGTCGTCGAGTCGCCCTACGAGGCGCATCCCATCAAGGTCGGCGACCAGGTGTACGGCATGACCGCCGTGCCGCGCACCCCCGGCACCTACGCGGAGTACGTGCCGGTCTCGGCGATGCACCTCACGAAGAAGCCCCGGAACCTCTCCCACGTCGAGGCCGCGGCCGTCCCGCTCGCGGCGCTGACCGCCTGGGGGGCGGTCGTCGAGGTCGCCAAGGCGCACGAGGGGCAGCGCGTGCTCATCACCGCCGGCGCCGGCGGCGTCGGCCATCTGGCGGTGCAGTTCGCCGCGTTCTTCGGCGCGCACGTCATCGCGACCGGATCCTCGCGGAACCTCGGCTGGCTCCGCGAGCTCGGCGCGCACGAGGTCGTCGACTACACCGCCGGACCGTTCGAGGAGGCGATCGCCCCCGTCGACATCGTCATCGACCTGATGGGCGACTCGGTCGATGACACCGGCACGCGCTCGCTGAACGTCCTCAAGCCCGGCGGACTCCTCGTCAACGTCCCCTCGGGCTCCTGGCCGACGCTCGCCGAGGACGCCGCCGCCGCGGGCGTGCGCGCGACCGAGTACCGCGTCGCCCCCGACGCGACCGCCCTCGCCGTGGTGACGCGGCTCATCGAGTCGGGCGACGTCCGGGTGTTCGTCGACCAGGTCTACGACCTCGCCGACGCGGCGCGCGCCCACGAGGCGCTGGAGACGGGCCACACCCGCGGGAAGATGGTGCTGCGGGTCGCGGACTGAGCGGCGCGGGCTGAGGGGGCGGCCCTTCGACTCGCTACGCTCGCTCAGGGAGCCAAGCCATGCAGCACAGCACGTTCTACGAGCGCAACGCCCCCGACCCCGCCCTCGTCGAGCGGACGCTCGTCGGCACGGCGTTCGGCGTGCACTGGCTCGACGCCGCCGCGCGCGCCGGTCTCCGGGCCGAGCGCGCGCAGCTCCGCGGCTCGACCGCCGCCGACCTCGTCGTGGTCGGCGGCGGGTACCTCGGGCTGTGGACCGCGGTCCTCGCCGCGCGCCGCGAGCCCGGGCGGAGGATCGTCGTGCTGGAGGCCGCGCGCGTCGGCTGGGCGGCGAGCGGTCGCAACGGCGGCTGGGTCGACGCCTCGATCACGCACGGCGAGCAGAACGGCCGGAGCCGCTGGCCGGACGAGTTCGAGACGCTCGAGCGGCTCGGCCGGGAGAACCTCGACGCCTTCGAGCGGGACCTCGCCGAGCTCGGCGTCGACTGCGGCTTCGCGCGTGTCGGCGCACTGCAGCTCGCGCTCGAGGAGCACCAGGTCGCGTGGACGCAGGAGGCCGCGGACGGCGCCGACCGCGTCGCGCTGAGCGCCGAGGAGGCGCGGGCCCGGCTGCACGCGCCGGGCGTCCTCGGCGCCGCCCTGCAGTCCGGCCGGCTCGTCGCCACCGTCGACCCCGCGCGGCTCGTCCTCGAGCTGGCGGCCGCCGCGGACCGGCTCGGCATCGAGGTCTACGAACGCTCCCGGGTGCGCGCCCTGTCGGGCGAGGCGGGGGGCGTGCTGCTCACGACCGTCGGCGGCGCGACGATCCGCGCGGGCCAGGTGGCGCTCGCGACCAACGCGTTCCCCTCGCTGCTCGCGCGCAACCGCCTCATGACCATCCCGGTCTACGACTACGCGCTCATGACCGAGCCGCTCACATCCGCGCAGCGCGAGGCGATCGGCTGGGCCGGGCGCGAGGGCCTCGGCGATCTCGCGAACCAGTTCCACTATGCGCAGATCACCGCCGAGGGCCGGATCCTGTGGGGCGGCTACGACGCGATCCACCACGCCGGCGGGCGGATCCGCGCGCGCTACGAGGACCGGCCGGACCTGCATCGCAGGCTCGCGGCTCACTTCCTCGCGCTGTTCCCGCAGCTCGCCCCCGGCGGCGTCGACGGCGGCGTGCGCTTCTCGCACCGCTGGGCCGGCGTGATCGACACCTCGACGCGCTTCGCCGCGTTCTACGGGACCGCACGGCGCGGGCGCGTCGCGTACGCAGCCGGCTTCACGGGGCTCGGGGTCGGGGCGACGCGCTTCGCGGCCGAGGTGCTGCTCGATCTGCTCGGCGGCGAGGCGACGGAACGCACGGAGCTGGAGATGGTCCGGCGCCGCGGCCTCCCGTTCCCGCCGGAGCCGGCCGTCTCGGTCGGCGTGGCCGCGATGCGCGCCGCCATGGATGCGGCCGACCACCGGGAGGGGCGCCGCGGCGTGTTCCTCCGCACCATGGACGCCGTCGGCCTCGGCTTCGACTCGTAGACGGCCGCGGGCCGGGCGGGCGCGAGCGCCGCGGCCTGCGGAGCCGGGGTCTCGATACGGCCCGTCGGGCCTGCTCGACCCGCGGGCGGGGCGGTCCGTGCCGCGGGGGCGGATCGTCCCGCCCCCGTCACCTGTACTCGCGAGACTACGGTGACTACCTTTTCCTCATCAGGATCCCCCTGGGTCAAAACCTCCCCGGATCGGGCGCAAATGGTCGCCATCCGCGCCGGGTAGCGACCATTTGCGCCCAATCCCCTCGGGGGGCGGGGGGGGGGGAGAGAGGAAGGACACCCCGGTCCGGGGTCGGGCCGAGCATCCTGGACCGCGCGTGCGCCCGATCGGGGAGGTGGACACCGCCGGTTCGGAAAGGGAGGATCCCGGGGGTCCGTACACGGGACCTGCGACTCAGGGGAACCGCGCTTCAGCGGCCCCGCACCTCGGGGCCCGCACACGGAGTCTGTGTCTCGCAGGCCCGCGCACCGGGCTCCGTGCACCGGGCACCGCGAACTTCCGCACCACTTGCCGAGCCGCTGACTACGATTTGGTAATCATCACAGTCTCCAAGGAAGCCCACATGACCTCGCATCCGCGCGACGATCGCGCCCGGCTCAGCCCGCTGCCCGAGGCGGGTGAAGCGCCCGCCCGCGTCGATCGGGTCGACAGCCCGGAGGCGCTCGGCCGGGCGCTCGCGCGGGCGCGGTACGCGAACGGACTGACGCAGCGGGAGGTCGCGGCTCGGCTCGGCATCAGCCAGCGCTACGTCGCCGAGCTCGAGGCCGGGAAGCCCTCGCTGCACAGCGAGCGACTGTTCGCCATGATCCGGGCCGTCGGGCTCGAGCTGCGAGCGGCGGCACCCGATCCGGCCGAACGGCTCGGAGTCGGCGAGGGCTGGGCCGTGCGCCCGGCTCGAGCCGACGAGGCGCAGGCGCTCCACGAGCTCGCGGCGGCGACGTTCCCGCTCGCATGCCCGCCGCACACGACGCCGGACGCGATCCGCGCGTTCATCGACGAGCACCTCAGCGTCGCCGCGTTCGAGCGCTATCTCGCCGACCCGGATCGCGAGATCCTCGTGTTCCCAGGGCACCTGCGGATCCGAGCCGGGCACCGCCGGGCTGCGCTCCGCGCGTTCGCGCCGGACGACCTCGAGCCGCTCCTCGGCTACACGATGCTCGTGCACGGCGAGCCGGGCGACGAGGACGTGCGCCGCGTCGTGACGGCCCGGCCGGCGACCGAGCTGAGCAAGTGCTACGTCCGGGCCGAGGCGCACGGCGGCGGAACCGCGCACGTCCTCATGACGGCGTCGATCGGGGCGGCGCGGGCGCGCGGCGCGCGCGTCATCTGGCTCGGCGTGAACAACGAGAACGAGCGGGCACAGCGCTTCTACGGCAAGCACGGCTTCGAGCGGATCGGCGAGAAGCGCTTCAAGGTCGGCGACCGGTACGAGCACGACGACGTCCTCGCCCGCGCGCTCGCATGAGAATGGATCCCGTGCTGCACTCCGAACTGCTCGACCGCTGGCGCGCCTTCGCGGAGCAGCCCGGCCACCCGTTCACCATCCCGGGTCACAAGCACCGCGCGGGCGAGGTCTGGCCGGAGCTCGGCGCCGTGAACGACGGCGACGTCCCGCTCTTCGGCGGCATCGGCCCGATGAAGCAGGCCACCGCCGTCCTCGCCGAGGCCGAGGCCAGGACCGCCGCCGCCTGGGGCGCCGACTGGTGCCGCTACGGGACCGGCGGCTCGACGCAGGCGAACCAGGCCGTCGCGCTCGCCGTCGGGCAGCCGGGCGATGAGGTTCTCGTGGTGCGGAACGCCCATCGCAGCCTGCTCTCGGGCCTCATCATGGCCGGCCTCACGCCGATCTGGCTGACCCCCGACGTCGCCGACGGCCTGCTGCTCGGGATCGCGCCGGAGACGGTCCGTGCGGCGATCGAGGCGCATCCGCGGGCGAAGGCGCTGTTCCTCGTGGAGCCCTCCTACGTCGGCACGATGAGCGACCGCGAGGCGATCATCCGGATCGCGCACGACGCCGGCATCCCCGTCGTCGTCGACCAGGCCTGGGGTGCGCACCTCGGCTTCCACGAGGAGCTCCCGGCGCATGCACTCGCGATCGGCGCGGACGCGCTCGTCTTCAGCGCGCACAAGACGCTGCCCGCCTACAGCCAGGCGAGCATCGTCTTCGCCCGGACCGAGCGCCTCGACCCCGACCGGCTCGAGCGCGGCTTCGAGGCGGGGAACACGACCTCCCCGGCCGGCTCGATCCTCGCGAGCATCGACGCCGCGACGATCCTGCTGCGCAGCCCCGAGGGGCACGCACTCCTCGGCGACCTGCTCGGCCGGGCGGAGAACGCCCGGCAGCGGCTCCGGGCCGCCGGGCTCACGGTCCCCGGCCCCGAGACGCACCGGATGGACCCCGCGAAGCTCGTCGTGCGCCTGCCGCACGGCGGCGGGCTCGCGATCGAGCGCCGGCTGCTCGAGCTCGGCCTCGGGCCGGAGCAGGCCGAGGAGTCGATGCTCGTGCCGATCCTCACGATGCTCGACGACCCGGCCGCGGTCGAGCGGCTCGTCGACGTGATCGTCGAGGAGGCCCTTCGACTCGCTGCGCTCGCTCAGGGAGCCAGGCCTGGCTCCCTGAGCGAGCCGAAGGCGAGTCGAAGGGACGCCGTCGCGAGGCCGCCCCTCCCGCCGGCCCGGATGACCCCGCGGGATGCGTTCTTCGCCCCCCACGCGACCGTCGCCGCCGCCGCCGCGCTCGGCCGCATCAGCACCGAGATCATCGCGCCGTACCCGCCCGGGATCCCGGTCCTCGTGCCGGGCGAGGAGATCACCGAGGCGACGCTCACCGAGCTCCGCGCGGCGCGCGCCGCCGGCGTCCGGATCGCGTACGCGGCCGACGCGACGCTCGAGACGTTCCAGGTCGTCGCGGGCTCGCACAGCTGAACGAACCGGACTCCGACGGGACGTAGGCTGGTCCGCCGTGGCGCTCAGCATCTTCGACCAGTACGAGTCCGACGTGCGCGGTTACATCCGCGCGTTCCCGACCCTGTTCGCGGCCGCGCGGGGCTCCCATCTCATCGCCGCCGACGGCGCCGAGTACCTCGACTTCTTCGCCGGCGCCGGCACGCTGAACTACGGCCACAACAACCCCGCGTTCAAGTCGGCGATCATCGAGTACCTCGAGCGCGACGGCATCGTCCACGGCCTCGACATGGCGACCGAGGCGAAGGCGGCGTTCATCGAGGCGTTCCAGGACACGCTGCTGAAGCCGCGCGGCCTAGAGTACAAGCTGCAGTTCACAGGCCCGACCGGGACGAACGCGATCGAGGCGGCGCTCAAGATCGCACGGGTGAAGACCGGGCGGCAGAACGTCGTCGCGTTCACGCACGGCTACCACGGCCTCTCGCTCGGCGCGCTCGCGGCGACGGCGAACCAGGACTACCGCCGCTACGCGGGCGGGCCGATGGGCGGCGTGACCTTCGCGCCGTTCGAGGGCTACCACGGGCCGGGGGTCGACACCGTCGCGATCCTCGAGCGGATGCTGACCGACCCGTCCAGCGGCGTCGACGCGCCCGCCGCGATCATCCTCGAGACGATCCAGGGGGAGGGCGGCGTGAACCCGGCGTCCGCCGAGTGGCTGCGTCGCGTCCGCGCGCTCGCCGCCAAGCACGGGGCCCTGTTCATCGTCGATGACATCCAGGCCGGCTGCGGACGCAGCGGCGACTTCTTCTCCTTCGAGTTCGCGGGCCTCGACCCCGACATCGTCGCCCTGTCGAAGTCGCTCTCCGGCTACGGCCTGCCCATGTCGCTCGTCGCGCTGAAGCCGGAGCACGACATCTGGACGCCCGGCGGGCACACCGGCACGTTCCGCGGGAACAACCTCGCCTTCATCGGCGCCCGCCTCGCCATCGAGACGTACTGGTCGGACGACGCGTTCTCCGCGGACGTCAAGCGGAAGGGCGCCCTGCTCCGCGAGCGCCTCGACGCGATCGCGGCAGAACACCCCTCGCTGCTCTCGGCCCGCGGCCGCGGCATGTTCCAGGGGCTCGCGAACGACGCGGACCCCGGCTTCGCGAAGCGGGTCTCGCAGCACGCCTTCGCGCACGGCATGGTCATCGAGACCGCCGGTGCGCGCGACGAGGTCGTCAAGTTCCTCCCCGCGCTGACGACGCCGGACGAGGACCTCGTCGCCGGCCTCGACATCGTCGCGGCGGCCGTCGAGGCCGAGATCGGCAACGCGCCCGCCTGACCGGACGCGGGAGGGCCCGGCTCCTCGCGGAGCCGGGCCCTCCTCAGTGCGTTCTGCCGATCAGGCCAGGGTCGTGACGTCGAGCGGGATGCCCGGCCCGAAGGTCGTCGAGATGGCGGCCTTCTGGATGTAGCGGCCCTTCGAGGAGGACGGCTTCGCGCGGACGACCTCCTCGAGGGCGGCCTTGAAGTTCTCCTCGAGCTGCTCGGCCGTGAAGCCCGCCTTGCCGACGACGAAGTGGACGTTCGCGTGCTTGTCGACGCGGAACTCGATCTTGCCGCCCTTGATCTCCTCGACCGCCTTCGCGGTGTTCGGGGTGACCGTGCCGGTCTTCGGGTTCGGCATGAGGCCGCGCGGGCCGAGGACCTTGCCGAGACGACCGACCTGGCCCATGAGCTCCGGGGTCGAGACCGCCGCGTCGAAGTCGGTCCAGCCGCCCGCGACCTTCTCGATGAGCTCCGCGCCGCCGACCTCGTCCGCGCCCGCCGCGATCGCGGCCTCGGCCGCGGGGCCGGTCGCGAAGACGATGACGCGCGCGGTCTTGCCGGTGCCGTGCGGGAGGATGACGGTCGAGCGGACCATCTGGTCCGCCTTGCGCGGGTCGACGCCGAGCTTCAGCGCGACCTCGACGGTCGAGTTGAACTTCTTGGAGCCGGTCTGCTTCGCGACGGCGAGCGCCTCGGAGGCCGTGTAGAACTTGTCCGCCTCGACGAGGGCGGCGGCGGCGCGATAGGCCTTGGACTTCTGAGCCATGTCTTACGCCTCCACCGTGATGCCCATGGAACGGGCGGTGCCCGCGATGATCTTCTCCGCGCCGGCGAGGTCGACCGCGTTGAGGTCGACGAGCTTCTCCTGCGCGATGGCCGTGACCTGGTCCTTGGTCAGCTTCGCGACCTTGACCGTGTGCGGGGTGCTGGAGCCCTTGGCGACGCCGGCCGCCTTCTTGATGAGCTCCGCCGCCGGCGGGGTCTTCAGGATGAACGTGAACGAGCGGTCCTCGTAGACCGTGATCTCGACCGGGATGACGTTCCCGCGCTTGTCCTGCGTGGCCTCGTTGTAGGCCTTGCAGAACTCCATGATGTTGACGCCGTGCTGACCGAGCGCGGGGCCGATGGGCGGGGCGGGGTTGGCGGCGCCCGCCTGGATCTGGAGCTTGATCAGCCCCGTGACCTTCTTACTGCGTGCCACAGTGTTCTCTTCTCGTGTTGTGCGATCGAGCGGGCCTTGGGCCTGCTCTCCCCTCGGACGGGCGTCCGGGGTGGGTAGTCACTGGAAACGTGACCGATCAAGTGTAGCGGAGAACGCGCGGGAGCGGGTTGGCGATTCAGCGCGTTCTCCGGGCTGAGCCAGCGGCAGATCGCGTGACGCGCGAGCGGCGAGTCTGCTCAGCCGCCGGCGACCGTGGTGGCCATCGCGACGATGAGGGCGACGATGCCGGCGGCGAAGACGGCGAGGACGACCGCGACGAACCACTTGACGGCGGGGGCGGTCGGACGGGCGTGCTGCGCGGGGGCGAACGCGATCTCCGGGACGTCGGGCTCGTCGTCGCCCGGCATCCGCTCCGAGACCGCGCCGTCATCGCTCATGGGGCGAGCCTACGTCGCTGGATGATGTCGGTGGTCCCGCCGATACTGGATCCGCTCGTGCCCACGGCGACCATGAAGGGACCATCCCATGCCTGCACGAGCGCCCAAGCGCGACCCCGAGCTCGACCTCCTCGCCTCCGTCATCCGGATGCGGCCGCACCGCCGGCGCGAGCTCGGCGAGTTGCTCCTCGACCTGCGGTTGCGCGAGATCGACGCGCCGGGCGACACCGAGCTGAGCCTGCTCCAGCACGCCATCGATGACGCCATCCGCCAGGGCGACGGCCACCGCCCCTGGTACCTGCCGATCAACGAGATCTTCGGGCCGGAGCGGGAGCCGGAGCGGGACCGGTTCGGACAGATCATCCCGCCCGATCCGGGGGAGCCGGAGCCCGGCTACCAGTACGTACGCGGCTACGACCGCTGTGACGACGACGGGCCCGACGGGACGGCATCGTGAGCGTTCACCATCGACCGCGATGGGCCCGTGCGGGGCTACCTTCGCGCAGCACCTACCTGGCCAGATCAACCTGGCCAGGTAGACTGAGCGCCGTGATCGTGATGAACATCCAGGACGCGAAGACGCAGCTCTCGAAGCTCATCGCCGCCGCAGAGCGCGGCGAAGAAGTCGTTATCGCACGGGCGGGGAAGCCCGCGGTCCGGCTCGTGCCCATCGAGCCACCACGCCAACGGAAGTTCGGGACCCTCGCAGGACTCGTCCCGCCCATCCCGGATTCAGCGTTCTTCGACCCGCTTCCGGAGGAGGAGCTGGAACTGTGGTACCGGTGAGGAGACGAGTCCTGCTCGACACGCATGCGCTCGTCTGGGCCCTGACAGCTCCCGAGCGCCTGGGCAGCAATGCGCAGGCGCTCCTCGACGAGCAGGACATCGACGTCCTCGTCTCCGCGGTGTCAGCCTGGGAGATCGCGACCAAGGTGCGCCTTGGGAAGATGCCGGAGGCACTGCCGATCACGCATCATTTCGACCAGGCGCTCGAGGACCTGCGCGCTGTATCGCTGCCGCTGTCGACCGCACAAGGGCTGCTCGCGGGCGGGCTCGCATGGGAGCACCGGGATCCGTTCGACCGCATGCTTGCGGCCCAGGCGATACTCGAGGGCGTCACCCTGCTCACGGCCGACGCGCACCTCCGACAACTGCCTGGGCTCGCGACGGTGTGGTGAAGCAGCGCTCGCCTACGCGCGGGGACGAAGGTACTCCAGCACCGACGACCAGTCCGGGAAGCGGTTGCCAGCTCCGAAATGCAGCCACTCGCCTGCGAACGCATCGGCGCCGTGGGCGGGCTGGTCGTCGACGAGGAAGTCGCCGCGATTGAGGTCCTTGTGGTGCGTGATGATGAGGCGCTTGTAGGCGGGGCTCGCCTCCTCGACGCCGAAGATCAGCTCGACCCACTGCAGCTTGTCGGTCCAGGCAGTGGGGTTCAGCCACGGCGCCGTGGACAGGATGTACGTGTCGAAGAGCTCGGAGAGCTCGTGATACGCCTCGACGGCCCCCGGCATCGGCTTCAGCAGTGAGTAGACCCCGGGGATGTGGTCGAAGTGGCCCTCGTAGCGGGAGCGGATCTCGGGGCTCAGCTCCGCCACGCGACCGTCGAAGTCGGCGAGCGTGTTGTCGAGATCGATGTAGAGGATCTTCTTCGCCGACGGGGCCATGGGACCTGTCTACCGCATGGCGCCCGCCGGCGAAGGGAGTCGACCGGCTCAGCCCTTGACGAGCCCGACGGTCGGGTCCTCGGGGAAGCGCACGCGGCCCTCGTCGTTCACGACGGGGTAGCCCTCGCGCGCCCAGTACTCGAAGCCGCCGATCATCTCGCGCACGCGGTACCCGAGCTTCGCGAACTCGACGGCGCCGCGCTGACCGCCGTTGCAGCCGGGGCTCCAGCAGTAGACGACGACCGCGGTGTCGAGCGGGATCTCGGCGGCGGCACGGGCGGCGATCTGACCGTGGTGCATGTGGATGGCCCCGGCCGCGCGGCCCTGCGCCCACGCCTCGTCCCCGCGGACGTCCACGAGCACGAACGGCTCCCCCGCCTTCTGCGCGGCGTACACATCCGAGGCATCCGTCTCGGCGTCGCGCTTCGCGGAGAAGTACGCGAGCAGCTGCTCAGGGGTCGCGGTCGTGGCCATCGTGTGCAGGGCGGTGTCGGTGCTCATGGGGGCGAGCGTACGTCGCCGGTATGTTCTCCGACATGGCCAATCGCGACGCCGCGGACTCCCGCGATTCGATCGCCACGGCGGAGGGGCTCATGCGCAGCCGCTTCGAGGCGTATCGCGACGGCGACGCGGCATGGGTGCTGCGGAGCTGGCATCCGTCGACCCGCCCGTCGGAGGTCGACCTGGGCGACGGTCCCACGTGGCGGCGCCTGCAGATCGTCGACACGGTCGCGGGCGGCGAAGGCGACACCGAGGGCGTCGTGGAGTTCCGCGCGTCCTACATGGATGACGGGGTCGCCGGGGTCATGCAAGAGCGGTCGCGGTTCGTGCGCGAGAGCGGCAGGTGGTTCTATCTCGACGGGGTCGTCCGGTAGAACGCGCTGCTTGGTTTCGAGACGCGCTTGCGGCGCTCCTCAACCACCGATCGCCACCGGCTCCCGCCAGGAGGCGCCGCAGACGTCGACCCAGCCGAGCGCGCCGCTGACCTCCGCGAGACGTTCGACCGCCACCGGGACGGCGGAGTCGTGCGTTCCGGCCGCCGGGTAGACGACCTCGAAGCGCCGCAGCGACTCGTCGAGCCAGACCTGCGCGGAGGCGGGGTTCGCGAACGGGCAGACGCCGCCCATCGGATGGCCGGTCAGCTCGACGAGCCGCTCGGCCGGCACCATCGAGGCCTTGCCGCCGAAGCGCCGCTTGAACTCGCCGCCGCTCACCTTCGCGTCGCCCGCGGCGACGATGAGGACCACGCGCGGACCATCCGCCGGGGCGGTCGGATCCAGGAACGCGAGCGTCTTCGCGATCAGCGCCGGCGCGATCCCGAGCTGCGCGGCCGCCATCTCGACGGTCGCGGACGACTCGGAGAACACGCGGATCGCGTCGCCGAGACCGAAGGCGGCGAGATGGGCGCGGACGGACTCCAGAGACACCGACGCCGCCCTTCGACTCGCTTCGCTCGCTCAGGCAGCCGGCGGCCTCAGAGCTTGGTGACCTGCTCGAAGCCGAGCGTGACCGGCGTCTCGCGCTCGAAGAGCGAGACGAGGACCGTGAGCTTGCCCGCGGCGGCGTCGATCGCGTCGATCGTGCCCGGCAGGCCCGCGAACGAGCCCTCCTTGATCGTGATCGTCTCGCCGACCTCGTAGTCGACCTCGGCCGGGATGACCCGCTGGACGGCCTTGCCGCCCTTCGCGCCCGCGGCGCCGCCCTTGCCGCCGGCGGCCGGAGCCTCGGCGACCTGCACGAGCGACTTCAGCATGCCGAAGGC
>JAGIAU010000019.1 GCA_017744755.1 Microbacteriaceae bacterium | reverse complement strand
GCTTGACGCCGATGCGCTCGCCTGTCGCACGCTGCCAGTCGCGCACGACCTCGAGCATGAGCAGCGTGACCGGGAGCGTCGCGGCCGGCTGCACCTTGCCGGTGGAGGTCTTGATGAAGTCGCCACCCGCGAGGATGGCGAGCCAGGAGGCGCGGCGGACGTTGTCGTAGGTCGCGAGCTCGCCGGTCTCGAGGATGACCTTGAGGCTCGCGAACGTGCCGTCCGGGCGCCGGCAGGCGTCCTTCACGGCGACGATCTGATCGAACACCTGGCCGTAGCGCCCCGCGAGGAACGCGCCCCGGTCGATCACCATGTCGATCTCGTCGGCGCCCGCCGCGACGGCGTCGCGGGTGTCGGCGAGCTTCACGGCGAGGCTCGCCCGGCCCGAGGGGAACGCCGTCGCGACGGCGGCGACCGCGATCTTCGCATCGTCCGGATCGCCGTGGAACTTGCCGAGCGCCTCGATCGCCGTGCCGACCAGGTCGCCGTACACGCACAGCGCCGCGGGCCGCGGCGTCGTCGGGTCGGACGGGTCCGGCGTCTTCGCCTTGGCGGCGAGGGAGCGCACCTTGCCGGGCGAGTCGGCGCCCTCGAGCGTCGTCAGGTCGATGAGCCGGATGATCGTGTCGAGCGCCGCCGCCTTCGACGTCGTCTTGATGCTGCGCGTGGCGAAGCCCGCCGCACGCTGCTCGAGCCCGACCGCGTCGACGCGGCGGAGGCCCTCGAGGTGCAGGCGCAGCGCCCGATCCGTGGGGTCGGCGCCCAGGACGGCGACCGCTCGCTCCGCCGGGGCGAGTCTCGCGATGGTGCTCATGCGTCCTCCTGCAGCGCGCTCTTCCTCGAGTTCCGGCGCGTCCTCCACCCTACGCCGACGGTCCGTTTTCAGGGATTCGTCGCGCGTCGAACGCGAAACCACGGCGTGTCGGGCCGCTGTCCCTGAAAACGGCATCAGGAGGCGAGGTCCTGCTCCCGCACCGGCCCGACGGCCGCCGTGACGCGCGGCTCGGCGACGAGGCGCCGGGCGAGCGCCAGCACGTCCTCCGCGCTCACGGCCTCCAGACGGCTCGACCACTCGTCGAGATCGACGAACTCGCCGAGCGAGAGCTCGGCCCGGCCGAGCCGGTTCATGCGCGAATCGGAGTCCTCGAGCGCGAGGGCGCCCGCGCCGCTCAGGTAGCCGACCGCCCGGCGCAGCTCATGCTCGCTGACCGGCTCGACGGCCAGCCGCTCGAACTCGGCGCTCATGACGCGCACGACCTCGCCGGCCTTCTTCGGCGTGCAGGAGGCCGCCATGCCCACCGAGCCCGCGTCCGAGTAGCCGGGGGCGAAGGCGTAGACGGAGTACACGAGCCCGCGCTTCTCGCGGACCTCCTGGAAGAGGCGGGAGGACATGCCGCCTCCGAGGATGTTCGAGAGCACGGCCATGGCGGGACGGTCGTCCGCCGAGCCGGTGAGGCCGGGGGCGCCGATGACGAGATTGACCTGCTCGAGCCTGCGATCGACGGCGACGACGGAGGCGGCCGGCGCGATGCGCACGGCCTCCCGGGAGCGGCGCGGGAGCGGCGCCGCGGGCGCGTCCATGTCCCATCCGGCGGCGGCGAGCCCGGCGACGACCAGGTCGACGATCCGCTCGTGGTCGACGGCGCCGGCCGCCGTCACGACGAGCTCGGACGGCCGGTAGTGCTGGTGGTAGTGCGCCAGGACGGCGTCGCGGCCGACCGCCTCGATCGAGGCCGGGCTGCCGCCGATCGGGCGCGCGAGCGGGTGGGCGCCGAACACGGCCTCCGCGAACCGCTCCCCCACGACATCGCCCGGATCGTCGTCGGCGGCGGCGAGCTCCTCGAGGATGACGCCGCGCTCCGTCTCGAACTCCTCCGGGTCGATGACGGAGGCCGCGATCATGTCGGCGAGCACCGTGACGGCCATCGGCACGTCGCGATCGCGGACCTTCGCGTAGTAGCAGGTGTACTCCTTCGCGGTCACGGCGTTGTGGTCGCCGCCGACCTCGTCGAAGGACACCGCGATATCGAGCGCCGAGCGGCTCGGCGTGCCCTTGAAGAGCAGGTGCTCGAGGAAGTGCGTGCTCCCGTAGGCGCCCTCCGCCTCGTCGCGCGAGCCGGCCGGGATCCAGAAGCCGATCGTCGCCGACTGCGAGCCCGCGACCTGCTCCGTCAGGATCCGCAGGCCCGACGGGTGCAGCGTGCGGGCGACGCGCGTCCCGCCCGCCGCCTCGAATCGGAGCTCGCGCTGGTCGATCGGGAGGAGTACGCCTTGGGTCCCTGAGCGAGCCGGCGGCGAGTCGAACTGGGTCCCTGAGCGAGCCGGAGGCGAGTCGAAGGGCATCCCGCTACGTTACCCGCGAGCGGCGCGCCGTCCCGCCACCACGACGAGCAGGAGGCCCAGGAGGCAGAACGCGCCCGCGCCCGCGATCCAGGCCGTCGCGTCCGCCTCCCCGGTCGCGGCGAGCACAGGGGCGGCCGAGACCTCGATCGTGACCGCCGCGGTGAAGCCGCCGAGCGCCGCCGTGATCGTGTGCGGGCTCGCGTGGGTGAACGTGACGGTGTTCCCCGACAGGACGTCCTCGGGGACGCTGCTGCTGAGCTCGACGAAGCCGGACACGTCCTCGGTACCGCCGCCGTCGAGCGCCGCCTGCACGCTGATGGTGACGGTGTCGCCGAGCTTCGCCGTCGTCGGCGCGTTCACGATCGAGATCGAGGCGATCGTGGCCGGCGCGGTCGCCGTCGGCATGATCCCGTCCGCGCCGGTGGCTCCGGCATCCCCGGAGCTACCGGGGGGCGGGGTCCAGGACTCGCCGTAGCCGCTCGCGCCCCCAGCGCCCGGGATGCCGCCCGCGCCGCCCCCGCCGCCGCTGCCCGCCCAGAGCTCGACCGTCCCGCCGACGACGAGCACCGCTGCGCCGCCGGCACCGCCGCCCACCCCTCCCGCGCCGCCCGCACCCCCGTCGCCGCCGTCACCACCGCGCCCGCCGACGCCCATGATGAACTGCGTGATGTCGCCGCCCTGTCCGCCGTCGCCGCCCGCACCGCCCGCACCGCCGTCGCCGCCGGCACCGCCCTGGAGGTGCAACGTCCCGGCCATGACGACGATGTCGCCGGAGACGGGGTCGGCACCGGCACCGCCAACGCCGCCGGAACCGCCGGGCTGACCCGGTCCGGCGTCGCCGCCGTCGCAGCAGCCCACGAAGTCCTCGCCGTCCGCGCCAGGATCCCCGACGGTGCCCGTCGCACCGGTCGCGCCGTCGCCGCCGATGAGCTCGACGATGCCGCCCTCGACGACGAGGTGCCCGACGAACGCGGCGCTGCCGTCGCGGTCTTCTGCGAAGATGAGCCCTCCATCGCTCCCCTGGGCATAGAGCAGCCCCGTCGACGTTCCCGTCACCGTGAGCGTGCTGGAGCCGGTGGCGATCGCGGCAGTCCCCGTCGTGCTGATCACCGTGAGCGTGCGCGCGCCGAGATCGAGCGTGGTGTCGGCCCCCAGGAAGAGCACGTCGCCCGAGCAGAGGAGGTCGGCGCCGAGCACGACCTCCCCGCCGGTGCCGAGCGTCGCCTGCAGCCCCGCGCAGTCGGTGACGGTCGTCGCCGCGGACGCCGGCGCGGCGCCCGCGAGGGCGAGCGCGGCGGCGATGGCGCCGGTGGCGGTGAACGCGGTGATGCGATGCAGGACGGCGCGCATGGTCCCCCTCATGGATGCACGGGTGAGCACATTCTGTCGACCCGGCCGGTTCCGCGCAAAGGCGCTTCCGGTCAGGCCGGAAGCGGACATGCGATCCGCGTCGAGGTCTCGATGCGCCGCATCGCGGCTGCTCGAGCCGCGAGGCCCTACTTCGCCGCCGAGACCTCGTCGAGCGAGCGCACCTGCTCGCGGGTCAGCCCGATCATCGGCGCCGCGAGCAGCTCGCAGAGCTGCTCGGTGCTCGTCGCCGAGACGACGGGCGCGACGACGTTCGGGCGGGTCAGCAGCCAGGAGAGGGCGATGGTCGCCATCGCGACGTCCTGCTCCTCGGCCACCTCCTCGAGGACGGAGAGCACGCGCAGACCGCGCTTGCCGAGGTGGCGCGCGAGCTCGCGACCGTGCCGGGCGTTCCGCAGATCGTCGCGGCTGCGGTACTTGCCGGACAGGAAGCCCCCGGCGAGCGCGTAGCGCGGGAAGACCCCGAGCCCCTGCGCGACGGCCACGGCCATGAGATCGTGCTCGTACTCGGTGCGGGCCAGCAGGTTGTACTCGAGCTGCACGGCGGCCATCGGCGCGACGCCCATGATGCCCGCGGCGATGCGCGCCTCCACGAGCCGGTTGCCCTGCGGGTCGCAGCCGCCGAAGTGCCGCACCTTGCCGTCGCGGATGAGCCGGTCGACCGCGAGCAGCGTCTCCTCGAAGGAGATGCCCTCGTCGTGCACGTGCAGGAACAGGAGGTCGATCGTGTCGACGCGGAGGCGCTGCAGCGAGGCGTCCACCGCGGCGATGATCGCCCGCTGGGAGAGACCCGGATTGTCGGGCGACTTGCCGACCTTGGTCGTGACGACCATCTTGTCCCGGTTGCCCTTCGACGCCATCCAGGAGCCGATGATGGTCTCGCTGCGGCCGCCCGCATAGGAGTCGGCGGTGTCGATGAACGTGCCCCCGAAGTCGGCGTAGGCGTCGAGGAGGCGCCGCGACTGCACGTCGTCGAGCAGCCAGCCGAAGACGTTCCCGCCGAGGGAGAGCGGGTAGACGCTGAGCCCGGAGCCGCCGATGGCGCGCGATACCGGCGACTGGAGCCGCGTGCCGGGCCCCGTCGCGACCTGCAGCTCGGGAGATGCTGACAAGCCCGGGACTCCTTCCCTCGGGAACAGGGTAGGGGCGCGATGCCGCTGCGGGTGCCTGCGCAATGAAACCGTTACCGACGTGTCGTGTCCTGGAACCAGGGAGGGCGCCCCCGACGGGGACGCCCTCCCTGGATCGCTGCGCGGACTACTCGGCGGCGGGAGCCTCCGCTGCGGCCTCGGCGGCCGGCGCGTCGTCTCCGACGAGCACGAGCGAGAGCTTGCCGCGGTCGTCGATCTTCGAGATCTCGACCTGGAGCTTCTGGCCGACGGAGAGCACGTCGCCGAGGTCCTCCACGCGCTTGCCGTTGGCGAGCTTGCGGGCCTCGGAGATGTGCAGCAGGCCGTCCTTGCCGGGCGTCAGCGAGACGAAGGCGCCGAACGTCGCGAGCTTGACGACGGTGCCGAGGAAGCGCTCTCCGACCTCCGGGTTCGACGGGTTCGCGATCGCGTTGACCGCGGCGCGCGCGGCCTCGGCCGAGGGGCCGTCGACGGCGCCGATGTAGACGGTGCCGTCGTCCTCGATCGAGATCTGGGCGCCGGTCTCGTCCTGGATGCCGTTGATCGTCTTGCCCTTGGGCCCGATGAGCTCGCCGATCTTGTCGACCGGGATCTGCACCGAGATGACGCGCGGCGCGGTGGCCGCCATCTCGTCGGGGCCGTCGATCGCCTCGTTCAGGACGCCGAGGATCGTCGTGCGCGCCTCCTTGGCCTGCTTCAGCGCGCCCGCGAGGACGTCCGACGGGATGCCGTCGAGCTTCGTGTCGAGCTGGATGGCCGTGACGAACTCGCTGGTGCCGGCGACCTTGAAGTCCATGTCGCCGAGGGCGTCCTCGGCACCGAGGATGTCGGTGAGCGCCGCGTAGCGGGTCTCGCCGTCGACCTCGTCGGACACGAGGCCCATCGCGATGCCGGCGACGGGGGCGCGCAGCGGCACGCCCGCGTTCAGCAGCGACAGGGTCGAGGCGCAGACGGAGCCCATCGACGTCGAGCCGTTGGAGCTCAGCGCCTCGGACACCTGGCGGATCGCGTAGGGGAACTCCTCGCGGCTGGGCAGCACCGGCACGAGCGCGCGCTCGGCGAGGAAGCCGTGCCCGATCTCGCGACGCTTCGGCGACCCGACGCGGCCGGTCTCACCGGTCGAGTAGGGCGGGAAGTTGTAGTGGTGCATGTAGCGCTTGCTCGTCGTGGGCGACAGCGAGTCGATCTGCTGCTCCATCTTGAGCATGTTCAGCGTGGTGACGCCCAGGATCTGGGTCTCGCCGCGCTGGAAGATCGCGGAGCCGTGCACGCGCGGGATGACCTGCACCTCCGCGTCGAGCGGACGGATGTCGGCCAGGCCGCGACCGTCGATGCGGACGCTCTCGGTCAGGATGCGACCGCGGACGATCTTCTTCGTGACCGACTTGTACGCCGCGGAGAACTCGCTCAGCGCCGACTCGGGCAGCGTGCCGGCCTCGACCGCTGCGGCGAGCTCGGCCTTGACGCGGTCCTTGATCGCGTCGTCGGCGTTCTGACGCTCGACCTTGTCGGCGATCTGATAGACGTCGGTGAGCTCGGCGAACGCGCGCTCGGAGACGAAGTCGAGGACCTCGTCGGCGTACGGCGGGAAGACCGGGTACACGCCCGGCTCCTTCGACGCGGTGGCGGCAAGCTCGGCCTGAGCCTTGACGAGCTGGGCGATGAACGGCTTCGAGGCCTCGAGACCCTGCGCGACGATGCCCTCGTCGGGCTTCGTGGCGCCGGCCTTGATGAGGTTCCAGCTGCCCTCGGTCGCCTCGGCCTCGACCATCATGATCGCGACGTCTTCGGTGCCGTCGGCCTTGGTGACGACACGGCCGGCGACGATCAGGTCGAACACGGCGTCCGAGACCTGCTCAGCGGTCGGGAACGCGACCCACTGGTCGGCGTGCTCGCCGTGGCCGGGGATGAACGCGAGGCGCACACCGGCGACGGGGCCGGAGAACGGCAGGCCCGAGATCTGGGTCGACGCGGAGGCCGCGTTGATCGCCAGGGCGTCGTAGAACTCGCCGGGGGCGATCGACAGGACGGTGATGACGATCTGGACCTCGTTCCGGATGCCGTCGACGAAGGACGGCCGCAGCGGACGGTCGATGAGCCGGCAGACGAGGATCGCCTCGGTCGAGGGACGGCCCTCACGGCGGAAGAACGAGCCGGGGATCTTGCCCGCGGCATACGAGCGCTCCTCGACGTCGACCGTCAGCGGGAAGAAGTCGAAGCCCTCGCGCGGGCTCTTGCCGATGCTGGTGGCGCTGAGGAGCATCGTCTCCTCGTCGAGGTACGCGGCGACCGCGCCCTGCGCCTGCTGCGCGAGCCGGCCGGTCTCGAACCGGACGACGCGCTTGCCGAAGCGGCCGTTGTCGATGACGGCCTCGGCGAACTTGATCTCGGGACCCTCCAAGGGGTTCCATCCTTTCCTCTTGCACGCGCTTCAATGCGTGCCCTCTGAGGAACAGGAGCGGGCAGGAAGAGAGCCCCGAGTGGGGATCCGGCTCTGGTTTACAGTCGAAACCCGCCGAACGCGCGTCCGGAAGGCCACCACCGTAGACCAGCTTCGAGCCCGCCTGCTCCTTGGTAACGCCCGAGAGTCTACCAGCGCACCCCCGACGTACACTGGCGGACATGGCCGAGAAGCAGGAGAACACGCCCGCCACCGACGCGAAGGCGAAGATGCGCGAGCTCCTCGAGAAGAAGAAGCAGGGCGCCGGCGCCGGCCCGCACGCCGCCGCGACGGGCTCGAGCAAGGCGGACGGCGCGCACGGCAAGGCCGGCGGCAAGCGGGAGTTCCGCCGCAAGTCCTCCTGACGCACGTCGAGCGTGCGCGTTCGCGTCGAGCGTGCGCGTTCTAAGGAACCGTCTCGACGCGAGGACGCACACTCGGCGCCGGGGCCGAGCGCGCGTCAGAACGTTCGGTCGCGAGATGGGCGTTCGGTGCGGTGGGGCGCCCTGCGCCGCGACACCACCTCGACGAGCCCGTCGTGCTTCGCGACGAGCCCGTCGCCCGCGGTGACGCCGCGCAGCCGGCGACCGATCCAGGGGCGGAGATGCCGCCAGAGCCAGACGTGGCTGCCGATCCAGGTGTCGCGGGCGAGCGGCTCGTCGTGCAGGGCGAGGTCGAGCGCGCCGACCGCGTCGGCGCCCGGGATGCCGAGCGCGGCGCCGGCCCGGTAGGACAGCGCGCGGTGCCCGTAGGAGCTGAGGTGCAGCCGGTCCTCCGCCCAGGCGCGGCGGTCGCGGCACAGCGGATCGGTCCGGAAGTCGAGGACCGTCGCGCCGAGCTGCGGCGCCCCGCGCAGCAGGACCTCGCCGAAGCGCATGAAGCGGTCCTGCAGCGGACCGAGCCACCAGCGGTAGGGGCCGAACGGGGTGACGAGCAGCACGTCCGCGCCGCTCTCGCGGAGGCGGTCGACGCCGTCGAGCAGCCGGGCCGCGAGCAGCTCGGGGCGCTCCTTGCCGATCAGCACGTCGTTCCCGCCGACGAGCACGGTCGCGAGATCGGCGCCGAGCTCGATCGCGCGCGGGACCTGCTCGTCGACGACGTGCTCGACGCGGCGGGAGCGGACGGCGAGGTTCGCGTAGCGGAGCGTCGTCGTGCGGTCCTCCGCGCTCGCGAGGTAGGTCGCGAGCCGATCCGCCCAGCCGCGGTACTCCCCCGCGGCCTGCCGGGACGCGTCGGACAGCCCCTCGGTGAGCGAGTCGCCGAGGGCGATGTAGCGCTGCCAGCGGAGGTAGGAGGGGGTGGGGGGCGCGGAGGCCTGCCGGGTCGAGGTCTCGCCGCGCTCGCTCAGGACTGCTCGACCCGCGGAGGCATCCGATGCCCGCGGCGCCGCGACGACGAGCGGCTGGGCGTCGGCGACGATCCGCATGGCGTCCCGGTAGTGGCCGAGGATCTCGTCGCCGAGCCGCGCCCAGGTGCGGTGCGCGACGGACTCGCGGGCGGCCGAGCCGAACGCGGCCCGCTTCGCGTCGTCGCCGATGAGATCGAGGACGCGCGCGCGGAGATCGTTCAGGTCGCCGGGCTGGTAGAGCCAGCCGGTGCGCGAGCTCTGCACGAGATCCACCGGTCCCCCACGGCCGACCGCCACGACGGGCACGCCGCTCGCGAGCGCCTCCTGCACGGTCTGGCAGAACGTCTCGTGCTCGCCGGGGTGGACGAACACGTCGAAGGAGGCGACCGCCTCCGCGAGCGCCTCGCCCGACTGGAAGCCGAGGAAGGCGGCGTCCGGCAGGGCCTGCGAGAGCGCCGCGCGCGACGGCCCGTCGCCGACGATGGCGACGCGGGTGCCGGGGATGCCCGCGAGCGCGGCGAGGTCCTCGACCTGCTTCTCAGCGGCGAGGCGGCCGACGTAGCCGATGACGAGCTCCCCGTTCGGCGCGACCCAGCGGCGCCAGGCCGCGCTGCGCTTGCCCGGCGCGAAGCGGACGCTGTCGACGCCGCGCGCCCAGAGGCGGAGGTTCCGCGCCCCGAGGCCGTCGAGCTCGCGCATCGAGGCGCTCGACGGCACGAGGTTGACGGTCGCGCGGCCGTGGATCTTCGCGACATGCGCCGTGAGCTGCGCCTGCAGACCCGGCAGGCCGTAGCGGGCCGCGTAGCCGGGGATGTCGGTCTGGTAGACGGCGACCGTCGGGATGCCGAGCCGGTCGGCGGCGCGCAGCGCCTTCCACCCGAGCGTGAACGGCGAGGCGAGGTGCACGACGTCCGGCTGGAAGTCCTCGAGGATCGCGGCGATCCGCCTCACCTTCGGCACGGACACCCGAACCTCGGGATAGCCGGGCGCGGCGAGCGAGCCGAGCGGCACGAAGCGCGCGCCGTGCAGCTGCGCGGGATCCGGATCGGCGGCGCCCCGCGGGGCGATGACGAGGGCCTCATGGCCCTGCTGCCGGAGATGGCGCAGGATCTGGATGACGGAGTTCACGACCCCGTTCATCTGCGGGAGGAACGTCTCCGCGACCAGCACGACTCGCATGGCATCAGGGTGCGCCGACTCGGTGAATCGGGGGTGACGCGACGCCCCGCGCGCACGGAGCGTTCACCAGGATTTCCCCTCGGCGGCCCCGGCTCGTCACCGTGGCGCGGTGACGCACCCTGCCGTTCACCCGCCTCCGGTAGGACTGTCGCCGTGGGGATCCCGTGGCTCGACGCGCTGGTCGGCTCGTGGTGGCTGTACCCGGCGCTCTATCTGCTCGTCGTCGCGGACGCGTTCCTCGTCGTCATCCCCGGAGAGATCGCGGTGTCCGCCCTCGGCGCGCTCGCCGTGGCGACCGATCCGCGCGCGCTCTGGCTCGTCATCCCGGTCGCGGCGGCCGGCGCCCTGACCGGCGACCTCGCCTGCTACGCGATCGGCCGCTCGGTCGGGCTCGATCGCTGGCGATGGCAGCGCGAGGGCAGGACGCGCGCCGCGATCGACCGCTTCCGCGTCATCGTCGACCGCCGAACGGCCGTGCTCGTCTTCACCGCGCGCTACATCCCCTTCGCCCGGATCGCCGTGAACCTCTGCGTCGGCGCCGCGCGCCTGCCGCTCGCGCGGTACCTCCCGCTCGCGGCGATCGCGGGCCTGTGCTGGGCGCTGTTCCAGGCGGGCGTCGGGACCGCCTTCGGCGCGATCTTCCGGGGGCAGCCGCTGCTCGCCGTCGTCTGCTCGGTCGTCGCGGCGCTCGTCCTCGGGGTGCTCGTCGACCGGGTCGTCGCGGTCGCGCGGGCCGCCCGCGCGCGCCGAGCGGAGCGCAGCTAGCGCCAGGCGACGCCTTCCGTCTCCTCGCCCTGCGCGTTCATCGCGAGCCAGGCGCGGCGCCGGGCGAAGATCGACTCCTCGTCATGGTTCACGCCGAACGTGTAGAACGCCATCCGCCAGCCGTTCGTCATCCGCGCCCACGACGTGAACGGACGGGCGGAGACGCCGACCCGGATCGACGCGTCGAAGCGGACGCGCATGCCGGGCACGAGGTTGAGCGTGATGTCGAGGTCGTCGTGCACCTCGCGGTCGTTGCGGTGGACCCGCTCTCGGAGCTGCCGCCAGGCGGGCTGCCGGATCGCGAAGTTGGAGCCGAAGACGACGTCGTGACCGAGGAACCACGCGACGGGGCCGTAGTACATCGCCATCTGCATGTGCTCCGCGTACCACCGCTGCAGCGGCGTGCCGTCGTAGTACTCGCCCGGTCCGCTCAGCACGTCGAGCTCGGGGTCGGCGTCGAAGGCGCGGACGACCTGTGCGACCCAGCCGCGCGGCGGTCGCGAGTCGGCGTCGAGGCGGGCGACGATCTCGCCCCGCGCCGCGTCGAGACCGGCGGCGGTCGCCTGCGGGATGCCGCGGCGCAGCTCGGTGACGACACGGGCGCCGTGCGCGATGGCGACGTCGACGGTGGAGTCGGAGGAGCCGTTGTCGACGACGACGACCTCGTCGGGCCGCCGCGTCTGCGCGTCGAGCGCGCTCAGGCACCGCTCCAGCATGGGCGCGTCGTTGTAGGACGGGACCACGATCGAGATGCGGGGGGACATCGGCTTGATGCTATCCCCGCGGGAGCCGTTTTGGACAGCACGCGCAGGATGCCTGGCGTGCGGCGCGCCCGCTCGCCGCTAGCGCCGCTCGATCACGCGGAGCATGTCGCGGACGAGCTGGTGCGGCGTCGTCTCGCAGGGACTGTGGCCCGTCTCGTACTCGACCGCCTCGGCCCCGATCCGCGCCGCGAGCGCCCGGTGGTGCCTGGGCGCCCACAGATCATGCGAGCCGAACGCGACGAGCTTCGGGATCGGCACGGCACGCAGCTCCTCGGCGACATCCGGGGTGCGACGCATGAGCCGGCTGATGTCGTCGACGCTCGAGCGGCGGGTGCGGATCAGCCGGTCCATGACGAAGCGGTAGCGGCGCTCGCCGACGTGGTTCTTGTTCGTCCGGATGCCCCAGAGCATGAGGCCGCCGGCGACGCGGGCGCCCGTGAACCGTGACAGGAGCGCCGCGAGCCCCCCGTAGCCGCGCATCCGGCGGAACACCTGCCCCGAGACCGGCGGCGTGCTGAGCAGCGTCAGCGAGGCGATGAGCTCGGGGTGCATGGTCGTGACGAGCTGCGCGAGCGTGCCCGCGAAGGAATAGCCGAGCAGGTGCACAGGCGTGCGCCCGGCGCGGATGACGGCGAGCAGGTCGCCGAGGAAGAGGTCGTAGTCGTAGCGAGGGCGCGGCGGCACAAGCCGCTCCGGACCGGCGTCGGAGGACTCGTACTGGCCCGCGAGGTCGAAGCCCTCGACCCGGTAGCCGGCGCGCACGAGCAGCGGCGCCATGAAGGCGAAGTCCTCCTTCGACCCCGTCGAACCCGGGACGAGGAGGATGCGCGGGGCGCGTTCGTCGCCCGCGGCGACCCCCGCGAGCTCGCCGCTCGGGACCCGGTAGCGGATCGGGCGGACGCCCGGCGGCAGGGCCGCCCAGTCGAACTCGCGGATCGCCTCGTCGAGCGTGCGCGCGACCGTCGCCGTCATGGTCCGCGGATCGGGAAGGTCGGCCCCCATCAGCGGCGTTCCGTCGAAGCCCACCAGCGCAGATTACCTGCAGACCGATATACCGGGCGTCACGCCTGGAGCGCGTCGCGCAGCAGCCCCTCGATCGCCTGCAGCTGGATGCTCGCCTCCGCGGCGACCTCCTCGTCCGAGCCGTCGAGCGCACGCGCGGCGAGCCCGGCCTTCGAGCCGATGAGGTCGGCGATGCGGGCGTCGATCGTGTGGGCGGCGATGATGCGCCACGCGGTGACCGGCATCTCCTGGCCGATGCGGTGGACGCGGTCGATCGCCTGCGTCTGCTCCGCATTCGTCCAGGACAGCTCGGCGAGCACGACGTTCGACGCGGCCTGCAGGTTGATGCCGACGCCGGCCGCCATGAGCGAGCAGACGATGACCTGCACGCCCGGGTCGTTCGTGAACGAGTCGATCGCCTCCTGGCGCGCCTTCGCCGTCTGGTCGCCGCGGATCGACACGGTCCGCACGCCGAGCGCGGCGAGGTGGTCCTCGACCGCGTCCATGACGTCGATGTGCTTCGCGAAGAACACGACCTTGCCGACGGAACGCGCGAGGTTCGCGGTGTAGTCGGCCGCCAGCGTCGCCTTGCCCCGGCCGATGCGCCGGACCATCGTGAAGACGTTCTCCCCGTCGCCCGCGCCCTTCGACTCCTCGAGCTCGGCGTGCGCGACCATGCGGATGAGGTCGTCGTCCGCCTTGTCGGGGAAGAGCTCGCGGACGCGGCGGAAGCGGTCGAGCAGGCGCGCGGTGAGCGCGGCCTCCGCGGCGCGGATCGTGCGGCCGAGCTCGTCGTCCAGCTCGACCGGGATGTCGGCGATGCGGCGGGCCGGGATGTCGGCGGCGACGTCGACCTTGCGGCGGCGGACGATGCCCATGTCGATGACGGCCTTGCGCGCCGCGGGGAAGAAGCCGGGGTCGCCGGGGGCGAGCTCCGTCTCCTCGAGCCGCGCCATGAGGGCCGGCGCAGGCTTCTGCGCCCCCGACTTGTCGGGGTCGGTGATCCAGCCCAGGTACTGCCAGATCGCGCGGAAGTCCTCGATCGTGTTGATGAGCGGCGTGCCGGTGAGGGCGATGAAGAGCGCCTTGGGATTCGCCGAGCGGATCGCCTTCGACAGCGCGATGACGTGCTTCGAGCGCTCCGACTTGAGGTTCTTGATGAAGTGCGCCTCGTCGACGACCATGCCCTTGAAGCCGAAGCGGCTGAGCCAGCCGACATGCCGGTCGAGGATCTCGTAGTTGACGACGATGACGTCGGCGAAGGCGTCGACGTCGTCGCCGTCGCCGTGCACGACCGTGACGCGCTTGCCGGGCAGCCAACGGCCGACCTCGCGCGCCCAGTTCGTCTTGACGACGTTCGGCACGACGGCGAGGAGGGGGAACGCCTTCGCGGCCTGGGCGCCGAGCAGCGCCTGCGCCGTCTTCCCCAGGCCCGGCTCGTCGGCGAGCAGGAAGGTGCGGTGGCCCTGGCGGATCTCCTCGATGAACTGCGCCTGGTGGGGCATGAGCTCGAGGTCGCCCGGCGCGCTCAGCGAACCCGCCTCCGGCAGGTCCATCGACGCGGCGACGCCGCCGGCGCCGACCTCGAAGGAGCGGAACAGCGGCTCGATGAGCTCCCAGTTCTGCAGTCGGCCCGGGGCGGGCCGGCTCGCCTCGAATGCGGAGAAGTCGGGGGCGAGGAAGGGGTTCGCCATCTGCATCTGGCGGACGGACGAGGGGACGACCTGCTTCTCGACCTGCTTGTCGACCGGCTTCGGCACCTCGACGATGAGCAGCTCCTCCGGCGCGAGCTCGACGCCCGCCGCCATGAGCATGTCGCGGCGCAGCGCCTTGGCCGCCGGGGTGATCGCGGCGTCCTCGGAGAGCAGGCCGATGAGGCTCGTGTCCCGGGCCGCGGTCTTGGCGAGGATGCCGGCGAGGCCGTCGAGCCGCTTCTGCTCGTTCTGCCGCTCCGCCTCCGTGATGTCCTTGTCGGCCTTGACGCGGGCGCGCTCCTCGCGCAGCAGCAGGGCGGCGACCTGGAAGCGGGCGCGGTTCGCCGGCTTCAGCGGTCCCTTCTGGACGGCCGACTCGACCTCGCGCGCCGTGCGGGCGAGGATCGGGATGACGCCCGCGTCGTCGCCCGTGCGGGCGCGACGGCGCTGCTGCTGACCGCGCGACTGCTTGGTCGTGGTGCTGGTGGATGCCACTCGTGTCTCCCATGCGACGAATCCGCGTCGCCCTGAACTGACCGAACGATCCAGGCGCATTCCCCTGCGGAGCCCGGACCGGCGCCTCCGCGGACCAGACCCGGCGCGGAAAGCCGCCGGTGGTCGCGCTGGAAGCGCCATGTGCATTGTAGCGCCATCAGCCGGGATTAAGGTTCATCCGTGACGACGGAGCGTGCGATCGGCCGGCTGGCGGCGCTCATCCGGGTGCCGACCGTGTCGCGGGCGGACGCATCCGAGACCGACTGGAGCGCGTTCGCCCGGTTCCGAGAGGTGCTCGCCGAGCAGTTCCCGATCGTGCACGCGTCACTGGACCGGGAGCTCGTCGCCGAGCACACGCTGCTCTACCGGTGGCGCGGGCGGGACGCCTCGCTGCCCCCGCTCATCCTCATGGCGCACCAGGACGTCGTCGACCCGGGCGACGTCGCCTCCTGGGAGCACGATCCCTTCGGCGCGGAGATCACCGGCGACTGGTCGGCCGGCCTCGCGACCGCCGTCCTGCACGGCCGCGGCACGATCGACGACAAGGGCTCGCTCGCCGCGATCCTCGAGGCGACGGAGACGCTGCTCGTCGCACGGCACCAGCCGGCGCGCGACGTGTGGCTCGTCTTCGGCCACGACGAGGAGACGCACGGCACGGGTGCCCGCGCGGCGGCCGCCCTGCTCGCCTCGCGCGGGGTGGCGCCGCTGCTCGTCCTCGACGAGGGCGGCGCGATCGTCGAGGACGCGCTGCCGGGCGCCCAGGGACAGCTCGGCGTCATCGGCATCACCGAGAAGGGCGTCGGGAACGTGCGGCTCCGGGTCGCCGAGCAGGGCGGCCACTCCTCCACGCCGCCCGCGATGTCGGCGATCGGCCGGCTCGCCCGCGCGATCGCGCGGATCGACGCGAAGCCGTTCCCGGCGCGGCTCACGGCTGCGGCGCGCCGGATGTTCGCCGCGGCCGGCCGCCGCACGCCGGGACTCCGCGGCTTCCTGTACCGCAACGTCGCCTGGACCGCCCCCCTGCTGCGCGCCGCGCTCGTCCGCGGCGGCGCCGAGACCGCTGCGATGGTGCGCACCACGCGGGTCGCGACGACGATCAACGGCGGGCACGCGCAGAACGCGATCCCCGAACGCGCCGAGGCGACCGTCAACGTCCGCATCCTCCCCGGCGAATCGCTCGAGTCGGTGCGGGCGCGGCTCGTGTCGGTCGTCGACGACCCGCTGGTGACCGTCGAGCTCGACGGCTGGGAGCCCGCGCCGATCTCCCCGACGGACGGACCCGGCTGGGAGCTGCTCGTGAGCACCCTGCGGGATGTGCGTCCGGACGTGCTGCCGGTGCCGTACGGGCAGACCGGTGCGACGGACTCGCGGTCGTTCACCGGGCTGACGTCGGCGGTGTACCGGTTCGCGCCGTTCCACCTCACCATCGCCGAGCGGGCCGCGCTGCACGCGATCGGCGAGCAGATCCGGCTGAAGTCGTGGCTGGAGGGCGTGGAGTTCTACGCGGAGCTGCTGCGGCGGGCGTAGCTCGATCCGGCGCCTCGGGCCTACTCGAGCCGCGGGGTCACGCCGAGCGTCGCGCGGGCCTCGGCGACGTCGACGGCCATGCGGGCGACGAGCGCGTCGACCGAGTCGAAGGCCTCGATGCCGCGCAGCCGGTCGACGAACTCGACCGTGACCGTGCGGCCGTACAGCTCGAGATCCCGGTCGATCACGTACGCCTCGACGCGACGGTGGTCGGCGGTGTCAAAGGTGGGGTTGTCGCTCACGGAGATCGCGGCGGCGAGGCGGCCCGATGGCGCGGAACGCTCGCCCTGCCCAGCGGGTTCTCCGTCCTCGATCGTCAGCCAGCCCGCGTAGACGCCGTCCGCGGGGACGACGCCGACGGCCTCCGGGGAGAGGTTCGCGGTGGGGAAGCCGAGCTCGCGGCCGCGGGCGTTCCCGTGCACGACCTCACCGGTGACCGCGGGCAGCGAGCCGAGACGGGCCGCCGCCTCCGAGACGCGGCCCTCCGTGATGAGGGCGCGGATGCCGGAGGTGGAGATGCGGTCGACGCCGTGGCCGCCGACGTCGCCGAGCAGCTCGACCTCGAAGCCGCGGGTCGCTCCCATGCGGCGCAGCTCCCAGACGTCGCCCGCGCCGCGCGCGCCGAAGCGGAAGTCGGCGCCCACGAGGACGACGCGCGCGCCGAGCCGGCCGACGAGCAGCTCGTCGACGAACGTCTCGGGCGCCTGGGACGCGCGCTCCCGGTCGAAGGTCAGCACTGCGACGGCGTCGATCCCGGTCGGGGTGCGGCCACCGTGCAGGAACACCTCGAACCCGCCGGAGGAGCGACGTTTGGCGTCGACCGCGCACACCACGCACTGGTTGCCGAACTCGAGTGCGATCTCGCCGATCAGCTCCGGCCGCTGCACGGCCGCGGTGTTGACG